>NZ_JAGUUD010000048.1:0-58935 GCF_020177535.1 Paraburkholderia sp. XV
AAAGAAAAGTAGGTGCCGCCCCGCACAGGGGCGACGCGTGAAGCGAGCTAACAAATCGCGGATGCCAGCGCAAAGACAAAACAAACTGAACCGCTACCCAACCACCCGCGTTTCACGCGTAAACCTGAGCGTCACAACGGTAATCGCCCCAAGAACCATCAGAAACACCGAAACCGGCCAATAAGCGTGATAGCTCGCAAGCAACGCGGTAGCGATAAGCGGGGATAGTCCCCCGGCAAAGATCGACGCCACTTCATGCCCAAGCGCCACGCCTGAATATCGCACTTCCGTGCTGAACAGTTCGCCAACCAATGCGGGCAACGTGCCGATCATCGCACCATGACAAACGGCCGTGCCGAGAACAAGCGCAAGATAGATCCACGGCGCCTGGTGCGTATCGAGCATCCAGAAGAACGGAAATGCCATCACGATCAATCCCGCCGCGCCGATCATGTACACAGGCTTCCTTCCGATGCGATCCGACAAACGTCCCCATGCCAGCATCGCGCCCATTTCGACTACCATCGCCAGCATGACGCCCGTCAGCATCACCGAACTGGCGATACCCACAAACTTTCCATACACGAGCGAAAACGCGAGAAAGATATAAGCGCCGCCGTTTTCCGCGACGCGTAGCCCCATCGCCATCAAGATTTCTTTCGGATGCCGCTTGATGACCTCGACCACGGGCATATGGGTTTTCTCCCCACGCTTTTCGGTCTGCTCGAACTCCCGGCTTTCAGGCAGGCTGTGCCTGATATAAACGCCAATAGCAAAGATCGCGATGCTCGCGAGAAAGGGCAGTCGCCAGCCCCAGTTGATGAACGCATCGTGCGGCAGCGACTGCGCCGCGAGAAACGCAGCTGACGACAACACGAATCCGCCGCCCACGCCCAACTGGCTCCACGCCGCGTAATAGCCGCGCTTTTCCGGCGGTGCGCTTTCGCTGATCATCAATACGCCGCCGCCCCATTCACCGCCTGATGCCACGCCTTGCAACAGCCGCAATACGACGAGCGCGACGGGCGACCAGATGCCGATCTGCGCATACGTCGGCAGCAACCCGATCGCGAATGTCGCGATCCCCATGATGAGCAATGTCCAGACGAGCGAAGCCTTGCGCCCGTAGCGGTCGCCGATATGGCCGAAGACGACGCCGCCCAACGGTCGCGCGACGAAGCCCATGGCGAACGCAGCGAATGCGCCGAGCGTGCCGATCAGCGGATCGGCGCCCGCAGGAAAGAACAATTGTCCGAACACGAGCGCGGCCGCCGTGCCGTAGACGAAGAAGTCGTACCATTCCATCGCGTTGCCTGCGACGGACGCTATGACGATCTTGCGCAACGTCCTGTCTTCGAGCGGCCGGACAGCGTCGACGCGGCCGGTTGCGTGCGTGGTTTCGATGGAAGCCATGATGGATCGCATAGATGTAGTGGGGAATTGCCGCTGAGTGTCGGCCGAGCATTTCAATCGGTCAAATTCATCGAAAAAGGGAGCCGCCATCAGCCACGCAAATGTGGGACGAATCGTTCGCAGTCGTCCCGTTCAGGGCACCGTGGTAACGTCTCGTTTCAACGAGTCGAACGAGCGCCGGCAGTCGCAAGCCGGCGGACAATGGAGAAGACAGGCGTTCCCACGGAGAGTCGCGCTCGCGCGACCCATGCCTGTTGCTCCAGCGCTTGCTCGGTGAACACGTAGCCGCGCTGCCACGTCGTCGATGTTCAGCATGCGGCGTCCACTCATGCCAAATAGTGAGGACGTGCAGTGACTTTCCTTGGAATCGACCTCGGCACCTCCGAGGTAAAAGTAATTCTGACCGATGACGCGTCCACGACCCTCGCAACAAGCGGCGCGCGTCTGGATGTAGCGCAACCGCATCCGCACTGGTCGGAGCAGAATCCCCATGCGTGGTGGCAGGCCACGCTCGATGCCGTGGCCGCCGTGCGTGGCGCGAATCCCGCAGCGTTCGCGGCGCTGCGCGGCATCGGGCTCTCGGGACAGATGCACGGCGCAACGCTGCTCGACGCAAAAGGCGAAGTACTCAGGCCCGCAATACTCTGGAACGACACGCGCGCATTCGCCGAATGCGCGGAACTGGAAGCGCTCGTGCCTGAATCGCGCGAGATCACAGGCAATCTCGCGATGCCCGGTTTCACCGCGCCCAAGTTGCTTTGGCTCGCAAAGCACGAACCCGATGTATTTCGCGCCGCTGCAAAAGTGCTCTTGCCGAAAGACTATCTCGCGTGGCGGCTCACGGGCGATTTCGTGTCCGACATGTCAGACGCTTCGGGCACGCTATGGCTGGATGTCGCAAAGCGCGACTGGTCGGACCGCATGCTCGCGGCGACGGGTTTGACGCGCGAACACATGCCCCGCCTCGTCGAAGGCAGCGCGAGCGCCGCGCAGTTGAGCGACGCATTGCGGCGCGAGTGGGGCATTGCCGGTCCCGTCGTCCTATGCGGCGGCGCTGGCGACAACGCGGCAAGCGCAATCGGCATGGGTGTGGCGGAAGCGGGCAGTGCATTTCTGTCGCTCGGCACCTCGGGCGTGCTGTTCGCCGGCACCGATCGATTCGCACCGAATCCGGCGCAAGGCGTGCATGCGTTCTGTCATTGCTTGCCAGACCGCTGGCATCAGATGAGTGTGATTCTGTCGGCGGCATCGAGCCTTGGGTGGCTATCGAAAGTCGTGAACCGCGAAGTCGGCAGTTTGCCCGAGCTCGCGAGCACGGCTAACCCTGCCGCTGCGCCGGTCTTTCTGCCCTATCTGAGCGGCGAGCGCACGCCTCATAACGATGCGAACGCGCGCGGCGTGTTTTGGGGCTTGACGGGCGCGCACACGACAGGCGATCTCGCGTACAGCGTGATGGAAGGCGTGGCGTTCGCGATGGCCGACGGTTATGCCGCGCTGCAAAGCGCGGGCACGACACTGCAGAGCGCGTCATTCATCGGCGGCGGCTCGCGCAGCCCGTTCTGGGCCAATCTGTGCGCGACGGCAACGGGCATCACGATGCATCGTCACGAAGGCAGCGACGTGGGCGCGGCGCTCGGTGCGGCGCGCCTTGCGCGGCTCGCGGTGACGGGCGAGTCGATCAGCCAGGTCTGTCTTGCGCCGCCTACCCTCGAGTCCTGCGAGCCGGATCGTGCGCAGGCGCCATTGCTTGCGCACAGGCTGGCGCGTTATCGCAGCATTTATCAGGCGCTCAAGGCGAGTTTCGCGGAACAGGCGTGATGCATGCACAACGCGGCGCGCCGCGAGGCTGACGCCGCGGCATACGTCGGGTGTGCTGCGCAAACGAACATGAGGCTCAACTCAGATCGTGCAGGTTCTTCCGCAACGGCTCGCCCACGATGAAGCGGGAGAACTCGACATTCAATCCGCCGCGTTCGGGCGTGCAGCACACCGGTCCGACGAAGTAGTGCGCTGCCGAAGGAAAAGGCGCAAGCCGCAACAGAGGCCACGTCGTTCCGTCGATTGAATACTGCACGCGCAACACGCCTCGCGCGACGGTTGCACGCATCCAGAAGCCGTCGGGCGCCGCGACCGGCGCACCGATGGCCCAGTCAGACTGGCCGACCGTCAACACGCTGCTCATCATCAATACGTCATCTGTGAATTCGACACCCGCCTTCAGCCATGTCGACTCGTCGACGCGCACCATCAAGCCGGCCTGATCGTATAGCGCATGAAACTGTCCACGCACACGCACCTGCGCGGTGAAATCGCCTTGCGTGCGTATGCCGAAGCAGTGACCGGAATCGCGCGTGAAGCCGTAGTGCGTGTTGCGCCAGAAGTCGGTTTTCGGATTGGTCGTCACCTTGAGCGTATCGCCGTCGAGCGACCACGTCGACGGCTCATTGAACCATTCGCATTGTTCGAACACGCAAGGCCTCCCAGGGTATCGCAAACGCGGTCAGCGCGACGCACGGAAGGTCTGGCGTCCGCCGCGAGCCATGCTGGAGAATACGCCGTCGCGCCGGATGAGTCCATGAAAGAGGGCCGCCGCGATATGCGCGAGCACAGTCGCGAACAGCGCGAATGCGAGCCACGTATGCATCGCGCGCAACAGCGCGAACAGATCCACGTTTTGCGGCACGATCGCGGGCAGATGCCAGGCGCCGAACAATGTGACGGGATAGCCGCCTGCCGAGAGCATCGCCCAACCGATCAACGGCATCGCGATGAATAGTCCATACAGCACGAGATGCGATGCCCTGGCGGCGAAACGCTGCAATGCGGGCATATCGTCAGGCAGTGCGGGGCTGCCGTTCTTCAATCGCACGGCGACGCGGATCAAGGCGAGCACGAGCAACGCAACGCCAAGCGGCCGATGCAGCGCGATCAGCGTCGCATGCGCATGCGAGACGGTCGCGACCATTGCGACGCCGACGAATAGCATCGCGAGAATCAGCACCGCCATGATCCAGTGCAACAGACGCGCGAGCGGAGAAAAATGGCGAGAGGTGTTCGTCATGATGCGTTCCGTTCAGGGTTGCGAAGTGGCGGGTGCGCGATGCAGCGCTTCTTCCCGGGTGCGCCGCTGATACGACACGGCATAGGCAGCCGAGCGCGCCGCGAGCAGTGGATCGTCCGAAGGCTTGATGCCGTCCGGCAAGACGGTCGGATCGAAGTTGACATCGCGGCACACGCCATCGGCTTGCGGCGCGCTACGTTCGATAACGACGGTGCCTGCGTCGATGCGCTGCCGGCCGGCAGGCCATTGCAGCGTCGCGTCGCTGGTGGGGTCGCCAGCGTTCGCAACGGTCACGATCAGATGCCAGCGCACGTTGCCGTGCTTCAGTTGTTCGCTGAACTGCTGCGAGAGAAAGTCGGGATCGCTCTTCTGTTGCGGATCGACAGGCGCATAGGGCGCTTCCGGCTCCACGGACCAGCGCACCGCATGCGTCTGTCCGCTCGTGTCGGTAAAGCGAAATGCGTTGATGCTGTAGTACGCGGCATTCCCAAGACGGGACGATGCCGGATGTGTCTTCACCCATTGCTGAAACGGCTGCGTTTCGGGGTGCGTCGCATAAAACGCCTTCAGCTTCGCGGGATCGGGTTTGCCCGTCTTTGAATCCGGCTGTGCGGCGACGAGTTGCTGATAGAACTGTTCGGGCGTATGCACCGCGAACACGGGCGTCGAATTCATGGCCGTGCGCCACTGCTCGCCATCGCGTTGGGTGAAGAGTAGTGCGAAGCTGCGCACCGGCACGCTGGCGTCGGGCGCTGATGGATTACCGCCGGGAATCGCAAAGCGGCCGATGACGGGCGTACGGCCCGGCGCGAAAACCTGCGCGCGCGATATCGACGCCGCATTGCCGTTGCTGTCGAAATACCCCTCTACGCAAAGCCCTTTTGCGTGATTGCGGCGAAAGCCCGGGTGCGGGCCATTGTCCGCCTGGAACTGGTCGATGATGCGATACGTCGTGAGGCGTGAGGGCGTGAGCCAGCCGGCCGCATATGCGAAGCTGCCGGCGAGCGCGCATACCGCTGCGCCAATCGCGGCAAATCGGCATGGCATGCAGCGGAGCGTGGACGCTCGGGACTTTGAGTTCATCACGGATGCTCCTTTCGTTTCTGATGGTGACGCGCTTAGGCCGTCAACACAGAGGAGCGGTGTTTATTCCCATCACACGCGAGAATTTTTATCTGCAGCGGTCGATGTGAGAAAGCAAAAAAAGTTGGGAATAGATGTCGACATCGCTTTGTTCATCACAGTGAAGCGCCACACATCCTGTGACGAATCGACATCACCCCTACACTGAAGGAGCTGGAAATGAAAAAGCTTGCACTGTTGACTGTTTCGATCGCTGCACTCGCTTCGACGGCATTCGCATCGAGCGCGTTCGCGCAAGAGAAGACGCGCGCCGAAGTCCGTCAGGAACTGATCCAGGCCGAGCAAAACGGCTCGCAGTTCGTGACCGACACATCGTATCCCGATGTCGCCCCCCTCTATCAGCAACAGGTCGCTCGCCAGCAGGCTGCGCAGGAAAGCGAAGGCGCCGGCACGGCGGGCACGCATGCGGCGGGAATGCGGATGCCTGTCACTGGCGCGAACGCAGGCATGTCGACATGCGTCGGTCCCGTCAGCTATTGTTCGGTGTACTTCGGCAGTTGATCGCCATGCCGGGTGAGGGGTGGCGTTTCCGCACAGCGAAGCGCCCCCGCTTACCTATGTGCGCTTGCCCACATGCGCTCATCCGCACAACACATCCGTCGCGACATGCGAGGCCGGCACCGCGTCGATCAGAATCACATCGCCAATCGAATTGTCCGTGCGCAGCGGCAGAATCGCCTGATAGGCAGCCGATCGATACCATGCGCGCGCGAGGTCGCGATTCGGAAACTCAATGGCAACCAGATCGCCGCGCCAGTCGCCTTCGAGCCGTTCGCAACGGCCGCCATGCAGCACGAAATGGCCGCAATAGGGCGCAAGCGTTGCGTCGATGCGCTTCAGGTACTCGACGATCTCGACACCCATCTTCACTTCATGCAGATGCGCGACCGCAAACGTTGACATGCTGCTCTCCCGTTCGTTGACGAATGACATCAGCATATCGGCCGCCGCAAAGCGAATCGATTACCTCAGAGGTAATGTCGCGCCTGAAAAGCGATTCGCACATGAAGCACTTTTGACAGTCGGCATTCTGCGCGGTCCGGCGCCGAGCAAGCCGCTGTAGCGCGAGCCCGGCCGCGCGCCGTATTCCGGGCACGCCCGGCACAGATGTTTCGCGCACGAAACGTTGTTACGCGTTCTTTCCGCAACGCGAATTCGTGCGATCGTCCGTAGAATGAGGCGCCATGCGGGTTCCGGCGTGGTTGTCTGCAAAGGGCGAAGCCATGGTATGAAACGTGCATCGAACGGGGAAAGCCAATCCCATCTACACATCAATAAATACGGTCTCCCCATACGATGGATGCTCGCCACGCTACCGCTGCCAATCGCGGGGATGATGATGCCCATGCGGCGGCACGCAACAAGAACACGATGCACATGCAGCGCCTGATGAACCAGCTCGAGCAGCGCGTGAGCGAGGGCCTTCTCGCCGGTGAGTTCCGGCTCGCGTTCCAGGGCATCTACGACGTGCAAACAGGCAAGCTCGCACGCGTCGAGGCGCTGATCCGCTGGATGCATCCGGACTACGGCATGCTGTTGCCCGATGCGTTTCTCGTCGCGCTCGATCATCCCCTCGTGGCGTTGCAGCTGACCTATCACGTGATCGACGGCGCATGCCGGGCGCTGGCCCACGCGCAGCGCCAGGGGCAACGGGTATGTCCGATCGCTGTCAATGTTCCGCCGCGCGTCGTCGCGGACGAACACTTTCCTGCCACCGTGATGCAGATCGCGCGTCTGCATGGCGTCGAACCCGATCTGCTCGAACTCGAACTCGTCGAGACGGAAGACTCGACTCGCCTGCTGGCTGCGCCGCCTCTGACGAAGCCGTTGCGCGAAGCGGGCATGCGTCTCGCCATTGACGACTTCGGCACCGGCTATTCGTCGCTCGCGCTTCTGAGCGCGATCGATGTCGATACGGTCAAGGTCGCACGCGAAATGCTCGATGGCGTGCCGGACAATCCGCGCGCGTCAGCCGTCGCATCGGGCGTGCTGTCGATGCTCGAAAGGCTGAATGTCGCGGTTGTGGTGGAGGGCGTCGAAACGAGGGCGCTTGCGCGCTGGCTCGCGCAATGGCCCAAGGTGCTCGCGCAGGGCTTTTTCTATGCGCGCCCGACTTTCGACTATGCCGACGTGCCCATTCAGGAGCGGTATGTCGCGCTGTAGCGCGTCACGCCTGTGTGCTGACAATGCCGCTGAAAACGACATCGCCTAGGCACTCAACGCAGCGACCATCGCGGCGCCCGCGCCTGTGCTATCCGTATTCGCCTGCTGCTGCGCGCGGGCCATCTGCTGTTGCACCGCCTCCAGCTTCTCCTGCAACGGCTCGATCAGCGCCTTGAACTGCTCGGTAGCGGCATCCTGAATGTTGTCGCCTCCCGTCGATCCGGCCGACGACGCGCCTTGATGTTTGTCAAAGAACATCGCGCCCGCTCGGCCATTCACGCGTATCTCGCGTTCCCTGCGTCGCTGGTCGCGTTCATAAATGCATCATTTTGCGCGTGGGCTCGAGAGCAGAATGTATGTGAACGGCACGCGCTGCACGCGAAAACAGGCTTGCGCTTGCATGCGGCGGCGCTGATGAATGTGCAGTGGCAGACAATCGAACGGGATGAGTGTGCGCCGGGACACAATGCCAGACGAGGATGAAGACAACACGGCGCAGCACGTCGGGCACTCGCGCGACGCGCATCGCGTACGATATGACATTCGCGTGTGAACCGAGGCGCCCTGGCGGTGCGTCGATGCTCGCATGGACGCATGACATTCGTGAGGCAACCCGATGGTGGAATCCTTGTTGAACCGCTTGCCGCGCGTGTTGCGCAGCGAGGCGGACTTCTGGTCGGTGCGCGTCGTGAACGAACGGACCGACGATCACGCCGTACGCAACGACGTTGCGCAACCCCTGCGTATCGCGAGCGATCGCGGTGCGATGCTGGTCGCGTGGTGCGGAAGGGGCGCGGGCTACGCCGCAACGGCTGATCTGTCGGAGCGCGGCCTGCAAGCCGCGCTCGATATCGCGACGCAACGCGCCAGGGCATGCGCGTCCGTCTCGCTGATCGATCACACGCAGATCACGCGGCCCGTCGAAAGCGGTACCTACGAATCGCCCGCCATCGCACAAACGTTGGCGGGCCGGCGTGAATGGCTGGAGCGTCTGCAGCACGAATGCGCCGCAGCGAACCTCGACGGCCGCATAGTCGAGCGCACTGCCGCCGTACAGATCACGCACAGCGAGCAAGCGTATTTGACGAGCGACGGCATACGCATCGATCAACACTTCCGCTACATGCTGCCGCAGATTTCCGTGACAGCCCACGCAAACGGCGTGACGCAGGTGCGCACGCTCGGCGGCGACTACGGCACGCTCGCGCAAGGTGGTGTGGACGTGCTCGCGCATTTCGGCTTCGACGGCGGGGGCGCGCGCATCGCGGGCGAGGCACTGCAACTGGTGGCCGCGCCGAACTGTCCGTCTGGTCCGCGCGATCTGCTGCTAATGCCCGATCAGATGATGTTGCAGATTCACGAATCGATCGGACATCCGCTCGAACTCGACCGCATTCTCGGCGACGAGCGCAACTTCGCGGGCTGGAGCTTCGTCAGGCGCGAGCACTTCGGCTCGTATCGCTATGGCTCCGAGCTGCTGAACGTCACGTTCGATCCCGACCTGCGCGAAGAAGCCGCAAGCTATGCGTTCGATGACGACGGCACCCGCGCGAAACGCGAATACCTGATCCGCGACGGCGTGCTGATGCGCCCGCTCGGCGGAGCGTTGTCGCAACAGCGCGCGCGGCTTGCGGGCGTTGCGAATTCACGTGCGTCGAGCTGGAACCGGCCGCCCATCGACCGCATGGCGAATCTCAACATCGAACCGGGAAGCAGCACGCTGGAAGACATGATCGGCAACATCGAAAACGGTATCCTGATGCGCACCAACACGTCATGGTCGATCGACGATCATCGCAACAAGTTTCAGTTCGGCTGCGAATACGGCCAGCTGATCGAGAACGGCAAGCTCACGCAGGTCGTGCGTCAACCGAACTACCGCGGTATCTCGGCGAGCTTCTGGCGCAGCCTCGTGGCCGTCGGCAATGAAGCGACGCGCGGCGTGTACGGCACGTCGATGTGCGGCAAGGGCGAGCCGATGCAGATCATTCGCGTCGGCCATGCGTCGCCGGCATGCGTGTTCAGCAACGTCGATGTATTCGGAGGCGCATGATGCGTGACAACCGTTCATCCGTGTCTCCATCCGTGTCTCGCCCGTATTTCATGACGCTCGCCAACGAGATCGAACAGCGGCTAACCGCGAATGAAATCGCGCTGACGTCGTTTTCCGCCGAGCAGTCCGACTTCATCCGCTTCAACGAAGGCAGGGTGCGCCAGTCGGGCCATGTGTCGCAAGCCAGCGTCACGCTGCGACTGATCGATGGACAACGTCAGGCCTATTCGACGTTCACGCTATGCGGCGACATCGCGGCAGACACGGACACGATCGCGCAGGCGCTAACGGCCTTGCGCGACGGCCTGCGCGACGCACCCGACGATCCGCATCTGCTGTTCGACACAACGGTCTGGTCCGAAACGACGCAACGCGCAGGCACGTTGCCGTCGCCCGATACGTTGCCGCTGCTCGTCGCGCGCTGCGCACTCGGACTCGATTTCGTCGGCTTCTATGCGGGCGGGACGATGGCGCGCGGTTTTGCTTCGTCGCTCGGCAGCCGTGGCTGGTATGAGGTCGAGAACTTCAATATCAGCTGGTCGCTGTACGACGCGAGCGGCCGCGCGATCAGAAGCCACTATGCCGGCGACACCTGGAGCGATGCCGTATTCGCCGGCAAGGTGGAAGAAGCCGCCGCGCGTTTGCCCGTGCTGTCTCGCGCGCCGCGCATGCTGACGCCGGGCCGCTACCGCACCTACTTCGCACCTGCTGCGTTGCGCGAGCTGGTCGAAGCGGCCTCGCTCAGCGCCTTTTCCGCGCGCACACAAGCGACGGCGCGCAACGAGTTCTATCGTCTGAACGTCGGCGAGGTTGCGCTCGATCCGCGCGTCACGCTGACGGAAGACCTCGCTCTCGACATCACACCACGCTTCAACGACGACGGCTATGAGCGGCAAAGCGTGCCGCTCATCGAAGCGGGGCGCGCCGTTGCCCAGTTGACCAACGCCCGCACGGCCCGCGAATACGGCCTGGTGCCGAACGGCGCGACGGCGGGTGAAGCACCGTCCGCGCTGTCGATGCAAGGTGGCGATCTAGCGCAAGCCGATGAGCTGCGCGCGCTCGACACGGGTCTTTATATCGGCAATCTCTGGTACGTGAACTTCTCCGACCGGATGAACTGCCGGATGACAGGCATGACGCGCTTCGCGACCTTCTGGGTCGAGCAGGGCCGCATCGTCGCACCTGTCGATGCGATGCGCTTCGACGACAGCCTGTACCGGCTCCTCGGCAGCGAACTGGAGCGCATCGGTGCACAGCCGGAACTGCTCCTGAACGACTGGACATGGGGCGAACGCGCGACGGGCGGCATGAAACTCCCGGGTCTGCTCGTCCGTTCCTTCGATCTGACCTTATGACGCCGCGCGCCGCGGCTTGAAGGGAGGCGGCGTCTGCGCATACGCGCAGCGCCCGCGTCCCGAGCGGCAGGAAGAACCATCATCGCCAACGCGAGCTGCGCGAGGCCGCGCAATCTTTCGCGCGCCGCTCGCCTCAGACGAATTCCACACGTCGTGGCGCGGGAGCACGTGTGCGTCGCGCAGAACGATACGGGCTGCGTGACGGTGTCGTTCGAGGTTTTTTGTATCGCTGCACCGGCCAGATACATTGAGACACAAAGCTAGGAATGGGCCAGGGTATAAAACCGTCATCGCATCGAGGAGCACGCCATGACTACCCACACTCACCACGGCTCATGCCATTGCGGCGCCGTCAAGTTCACCGTCGAAACGCCCGTCACGCCCGCCGTCCGCTGCAACTGCAGCCTGTGCCGGCGCAAGGGCGCGCTGATGTCGCCGTTCTTCGCGGCGAGCGCGCTCAAGATCGAGTCCGGGGAGGACAGCCTGACGCTGTACCAGTTCAACACGCAGGTCGCGAAGCACTATTTCTGCAAGCGGTGCGGCATCTATCCGTTTCATCAGACACGCAAGGACCCGAACCTGTGGCGCGTGAACATCGGCTGTCTGGACGACGTCGATCCGTATGCGCTGGAGTCGTCGGTATCGGACGGCAAGAGCCTGTCCGTGGTGGAAGATGCCTGAAGGCTGTCTGAAGGCCGCGTAAGATAAGCGAACTCTGGCAGGCGAAGGAGCCTTGTGTGGACAAAACGGATCACGTTCTGATCGTTGATGACGACCGCGACATTCGCGAGCTGGTCGGCACGTATCTCACCAGGAATGGCGTGCGCGTGACGCTCGCGTCGGGTGGCCGGCAAATGCGCGCGGCGCTCGCCGACGAGCGGCCCGACCTGATCGTGCTCGATCTGATGCTGCCCGGCGAAAGCGGCCTCGACCTGTGCCGCGAACTGCGCGCGGGTGAATTTCAGACCATCCCGATCCTGATGCTGACGGCGCTGAGCGAGGAGACCGACCGCGTAGTCGGCCTCGAAATGGGCGCTGACGACTATCTGGCGAAACCTTTCGCGGTGCGCGAACTGCTGGCCCGCATCCGCGCGATCCTGCGGCGCGCCCGCATGATGCCGCCCGGCGGCAGCGAGGAGCCGGCGAACGCCGCGCACTTCCTGCGCTTCGGCGACTGGCGGCTCGATACGATCGGCCGCAATCTGATCGACAGCGACGGCACGATGGTCGCGTTGAGCGGCGCCGAATACCGGCTGCTGCGCGTGTTCGTCGACCATCCACAGCGCGTGCTGACGCGCGACCAGTTGCTCACGCTCACGCAAGGCCGGCAGACGGAGCCGTTCGACCGCTCGATCGATCTGCTGGTGAGCCGCGTGCGCCAGCGTCTGGGCGACGACGCGCGCGAGCCGCGCTACATCAAGACGCTGCGCAACGAAGGTTATGTGTTCTCGTCGCTCGTGACGGCCGAGGACAACGGCGGATGAACGCGGCACTCCCCCGACTGCGCGGCCTGTGGCCGCCGCGCACGCTGTTCGTGCGGCTGTCGCTGATTTTCGTGGCCGGGCTGCTGGCCGCGCAGACGCTGTCGTTCTGGCTGACGATGACCGAGCGCAACGAGGCCACCATGCATGTGATGGTCGGCTACATCGGCCAGGAGGTGACCAGTTCCGTCGCGCTGCTGGACCGTCTGACGCCCGCCGAGCGCGCGGAGTGGCTGCCGAAGCTGGCGCGGCGCAGCTATCGTTTCGTGCTCGGTCCGGGCTCGAGCGGCATGCCGCCGGACGCGAAGCTGTCGCAGGAAATCGGCGCGTCGATTGCCCAGGACATCGGCTCGCGCTACAAGGTGACGGCCAACGCCATCCCCGGCGAGAGCGAGCATCTCGAAGTCCATCTGACCTTGAGCGACGGCACGCCGCTCACCATCGACATGCATCCGATGCACGGCATCCCGCTGTCGCCGTGGCTGCCGCTCGTGCTGGTCGCGCAACTGGCGCTGCTCGCGGGCTGCGCATGGCTCGCCGTGCGCCTCGCCACCCGGCCGCTTGAGCGTCTCGCGCGCGCCGCCGACACGCTCGGCCCCGATCTCGCCCCCGCCGCGCTGCCCGAAGACGGCCCGGAAGAGGTGGCGCGCGCGTCGAAAGCCTTCAACGCGATGCAGGCGCGCATCGGCATTTATATGCGCGAGCGGCTGCAAATCCTCGCAGCGATATCGCACGATCTGCAAACGCCCATCACGCGTATGCGGATACGCGCCGATCTGCTCGACGACGAAGCCGAGCGCGCGCGCCTGCAAAAAGATCTGAAGGAAATGGAAGTGCTGGTGCGCGAAGGCGTCGCCTATGCGCGCACGCTGCACGGCGCCGACGAAGCGCCGCGCCGCGTCGATCCCGATGCGCTGATCGAAAGCATGGTCAGCGACTATACGGATGCGGGCGATCCCGTCTCGCTGACGGGGCACATCGGCCAGCCGGTGACGACCCGCCCGCAGGCGCTGCGCCGCATTCTCGGCAACCTGATCGACAACGCGCTGAAGTACTCGGGACACGAAGCGGTGACGGTGGAGGTGAGCGTCGATGCATCGCGCGGACGGCAAGTGTCCGTCGCCGTGCTCGATCGCGGCCCCGGCATTCCGCAAGAACTGCTCGATGCCGTGTTCCAGCCGTTCTATCGCGTCGAAAGCTCGCGCAACCGCGAGACGGGCGGCACGGGACTCGGGCTCGCCATCGCGAAGCAACTGGCGCAGTCGATGAGCGCGACGCTCACCTTGCGCAACCGCGAAGGCGGCGGGCTGGAAGCGCGCCTCACGCTGTGACGGGCGCCGCCGCGCCGTGCTTCGTCGCGGCGCGCACGTAGTCGACGAAGCGCGCCACGACGGGATCGTCGCGTTCCGTCTGCCACGCGAGCCCGACGCGCCATTGCGCGGAGGCGTCCTTCAGGCGCAGCACCTTGGCGTCGCGCAGCAGATGTTCCGCGCGCGACGGCACGAAGGCGACGCCGACACCCGCGGCGACGGCGGCGAGCACCGACTGGAAATCGTCCGCCTGCTGGATGACGCGCGGCACGAAGCCGCGCCCGGCGCACCACGCGTCGATCATGGCCGCCGTCCCTGGCCCCTTGCTGCGCGCCAGCGCGATGAAACCCAACTCGTTGAATTCGTCCAGCTTTGCCGGCAGGCGTTTCCACTTCGCGTGCCGGGGCACCGCGAGCGCCAGCGATTCGTCGATCACCGCGAACGCGGACAGACCCGCGGCGGCAGGCAGGCGCACGAAGCCGACGTCGAGCTTGCCGGCGAAGATGCGCCGCGTCTGCTCCGCCGACGACAAGTCGTTCAACGTGACGCCGATCTGCGGATGCTGCGCGCGGTATGCGGCGATCAGCGGCGGCGCGAGCGTGAGCGTGGACAGGCACAGGCCGATGCGCAGGTGGCCGCGCTGTCCGCTGCTCGCCTCGCGGGCGCGGGCGAGCACGTCGTCGGCATCGCGCACGAGCGCTTCGGCATCGGGCAGGAACGTCTCGCCGAATGCCGTCAGCCCCGCGCCGTGACGGCCGCGCTCGAAGAGCCGCCCGCCCAGACTCGCTTCGAGCGCGACGATCTGCTTGCTCAGTGCGGGCTGGCTCAGATGCAACGCTTCAGCGGCGCGGCCGAAATGCCGCAGGTTCGTGACCGTGAGGAAGGCGCGGAGCAGGCGGATTTCCATTCTCTAAAGTTATCGTAGCGATCGGATTATTCATTTTACGTATTGAATGGCAAGCGGTCCAATGACGGCATCCCGTTCATCTTTTCCAGGTCCGCCATGTCTGCCTTGCCCACTGCGACGCTGCGCGTCGCGTCGATTCCGTTCGCCGCGCGGCGCGGCGAGATCGACCATAACGTTGCGCAAGTCGTCGCGCGGATCGAGCGGGCGGCGCACCTACGAGTCGGTCTCGCGGTGTTTCCCGAGGCATGCCTGACGGGCGGCATGGCAGCGCCCGTGCCGGCGGATGCGCGCAGAACGCGTCGCGCGGAGATTGCGGCGCTGGCGGCGAGCGTCGATGGCGCGGGCGTGCAGGCCGTCGCCGATGCCGTCGAACGAACGGGCGTGGCGGCGGGCGTCGGACTGATCGAACGCGCGGCGAACGGCGACCTGTATGGCAGTTACGTCGTCTGTCTGCCGGGCGGCAAGCGGCATGTGCATCGCAAGCTGCAATGCGAGGGTCAGCCGCACATCGCGCGCGGCGACTGCTTCACGGTGTTCGATGCGCAAGCGGGATGGCGGCTTGCCGTGCTGGTCGGCGGCGACAACTATCTGGTGGAGAACGCGCGCATGGCCGCGCTGCTCGGCGCGGCGCTGCTGGTTGCGCCGCATGCGCAGACGGACGCAGCCGGTCAGACGGGCGCATGGATGCGCCGCGCCTTGCCTGCGCGCGCACTCGACAACGGCATGTTCGTCGTCTACAGCGATGCGGCCGACGGCGCGATCGTCGATCCCTGTGGCCAGGTCGTCGCCCAACGCGCATCCGGCGACGAGATGATCGCCGCGGATCTCGATCCCGCGTCGATCGGCGCGAGTCCCGCGCACCGCTGGCTCGAAGCGCGGCGCCCGGACCTGTACGCGCGGCTCGCCCGTGAACCGTATTCAGGCGCGCAGCTTTTCGAGCCGCGCAGCGCGAACGCGCGCGGCGCCGTGGCGGTGAGCGTCGCGGTCGTGAAGCGGGCGCGAGCGCGTTTTTGACGGATCGCGCATGGGCGCTTGAGCGCCGCGTCTCGATTTCGATGCCTGTGAGAGGACGAACATACGCACATCGATAACAGCGCATTTTTTTCGCGCTCTATACTGAAGCGATCCATCCTCTTCGAAAGCGGGCCATGCGTCGTTTATCAGTCAGGCGGTCGCCGATTCACGGCAAGGGTGTGTTCGCGCTTTGCATGCTCGCGGCAGGCGAACGCATCATCGAATACAAGGGCGAAGTGACGTCATGGCGGCGTGCCGCGCGACGCATCGAACGCAACGGCGACTACGGGCATACGTTCGTGTTCGGTCTGTCGGATGGACGCGTGATCGACGGCAGCGTCGGCGGTAACAGCGCGCGCTGGCTGAACCACGCGTGCCGGGCCAATTGCGAGGCGGTGGAGATCGACGGCCGCGTGTTCATCGAAGCCGCCGTCGATATCCAGCGCGGCGAAGAACTGTTCATCTCGTACGGACTGGCCGTCGATGATCCGCACGACGAGGAAACCCGCAGCCAGTACGTGTGCCGGTGCGGATCGCCTGCGTGCCGCGGCACGATGCTCGCGACGGAAGAAGACGCACTGGCGTGACGCGTGACATCGCCGGTTCTGGACGCCGGCGTGCCGGGCAGCGGGTCAGGGGAGGGCTGCCGTCGCGCTGTGATACAGTGCCCGCAGCGTTCCAGAGAGGCGTCCATGACAAACCGACCCCGGAAGACCCTGTATTCCCCGGCACCGACCTTGCCGATGTTGCTGATGGAACTGGAGGCATCGCTGCCTTCGCTGATGATGCAGCCGGCGTCGTTGTCGAGCGCGCTCGCGCGCGTCTGCCGATGCCTCGACCGCGCCGGCGCGCCGATGCGCCAGCGCAAGCCGCGCGCCGCACGGCCCGCCCGCGTGAAAGCGGCGAGCGTCGATACGCCGATGTCGTTGCCGCTCTTTCCCTGATGCACGCGTGAATCTCGCCCGCAACGCGGCGAGCGGGTAGCGCCCTCTCTCTTTTCTTTCCCTTACCGACGTTCGAGCAGAGCGGGACGCGCAGGCGCGCCTCGTCGCGCGCACGGCCGTCATCGTCGATACCAGCGTTGGAAATGCACCGGCTACGTGAGCGCATCGGGGCATCGGGCGCATCGGGCGCGGATGCTGTCAGGACGTTCCCGTTGCGCCACGCCCGCCCGGCAAGCCAGGCGAAGCCGGCACGCGCGGAAACGCGATCTGCACGGCCAGCCCGCGCCGTCCGATGCCCGAGCCGATATGAATCTGCGCATTGAAATGCGCGGCAATGCGCGCGACGATCGACAAGCCGAGCCCGCTGCCGTTGCCGCTCGCGGACGCGGACGCGCCGCGAAAGAAGCGGTCGGTGAGACGCAGGCGTTCCTCGTCGGAGACGCCGGGGCCGTTGTCGGAGACCGTCAGCGAGACCGTCTGCACGTCGGCCAGCACGGTGATGTGCACGCGGCCCCCCGGCTCGCCGTACTTGATGGCGTTGTCGAGCAGATTGTCGATCAGCGTGCGGGCCAGCGCGCGGTCCGCATGGACTTCGGCGTCGCGCTCGCCCGACAGCACCACGGCCATCGACTTGTCTTCGGCCTGCGGCGTGCGGAACGCGATTGCCTCGCCGGCGACGTCATGCAGACGGACGGGCGCCGTCACCACCGTGTCGCGCTCGTCGAGCCGCGCGAGCAGCAGCAGTTGCTCGGCAAGATGCGCGCTGCGGTCGACGCCCTGGACCACGCGCCGCATTGCCTGCTGTTGTTGCGCGCTGTCGTGCGCGGCGAGCGCCACCTGTGCCTGGACCTTGATCGCGGCCAGCGGCGTCTTCAGTTCATGCGCGGCGTCGGCCGTGAACGCGCGCTCGCGCAGGATGGACTGCTGTAATCGTGCGAGTAACTGGTTGATCGCGTCGACGAGCGGCCGGACTTCGGCGGGCGACGGATTGACGTAAATCGGCTCGAGATTGCGGCTGTCGCGCATGCGCACGGCCTTCGAGATCGCCGACAGCGGCCTGAAGCTATGGCCCACGCTGAACCACACTAGCAGCGCGAGCACGGGCAGCGCAAACGCCATCGGCCGCGCGATGCGGCTCGCCACGCCCGACGTCAGGTCGCTGCGCACGTTGGCTGGTTCGAACACCCGTACCGTGCGGCCCGTTGCGCTGTCTTGCAACGCGTAGGCGAGCCACAGCCGGCCGTCGACGGTCATCGCGTGCACGCTTTGCGCGGCTTCCCCGGGCTCGGCGGCGCGATGCAGCCGGGCAAGCCCGGGGCTCGCGACGATCACGCGGCCCGCCGCATCCCGCACCTCGAAAAGCGCATAGCGGGGGCGCGCGTCGGTGTCGTCGTCGAGAGAGGGCGACGCGCGCGAGTACTCGTTGCGTACATCGATACCCGCAACGGCGAGCCGCGCGAGGTTCAGGTCGTCGAGTTGCGCCAGCAGATGCGCGAGCTGGACCAGGCGCGCCCTGTCCCATTCGCCGACTTCGCGCGTCGCGTTGTTGAAGCTCCAGGCGAACATGACCGTCCACACCGCGCCGACGCTGACGAGAATCAGCCACATCAGGCGGCGGCGGATCGATGTCGAGCGCAGCCGCGTCATGTCTTGTCCACGATATAGCCGAAGCCGCGCACCGTGCGGATCACATCGCCGCCGAGCTTCTTGCGCAGGTTCGACACGTGCACTTCGATCGCATTGCTTTCGACTTCCTCCTGCCAGCCATACAGGCTTTCCTCGATCCGGGCGCGCGGCTGCGGCACGCCAGAGTGGGTGAGCAGGTGGATCAGCACGGCCCATTCGCGCGCGGTGAGCTGCACGCGCACGCCGTTTCTCGATACCGTCTGCGCGACGGGATCGACGCTCAGGTCGCGCCACGCGATCACCTCGCTGCCGCGGCCTTGCGAGCGGCGGATCAGCGCGCGGCAGCGCGAGACGAGCTCCGCGAGATCGAACGGCTTGCCGAGATAGTCGTCGGCGCCGGCGTCGAGGCCGCGCACCTTGTCGGCGGCAGTGTCCTTCGCGGTGAGCACGAGCACGGGGATATGGTTGCCGCGTGCGCGCAGCGACTTCAGCAGTTCCATGCCGGAAAGTTTCGGCAAGCCGAGATCGAGAATCACGAGCAGATAAGGCGTGGTCGCGAGCGCGAGCTGCGCATGCTGGCCGTCGCGGGCCCAGTCGACGGTGAAGGCCGCGTTGCGCAGCGCGACTTCGAGCCCGCTGCCGATCAGGTCGTCGTCTTCCACGAGAAGAATGCGCATGGTGTCGTTGTCCGGCGGGGCCGGGTGTCGGGCATGTCGTATTGCCTGCGAGTCTAGCGCGGATGCGGCATGTATACGTGCGCTTGCCGTCGGTTGAAGGTGTTAAGCATTTCTTCAGGTTCGCGCCGGTAGCATCGCCGCGTGACGCATGCGTCGCGCTACTTCATAAGAGACCGACAATGAATCTCAATGCTTTTGCCCAACGCCCCGCCTATGACGGCGTTGCACGCCTGTTGCACTGGCTGGTCGCGCTGCTCGTCGCCGCGCAGTTCGTGATTGGCTGGACGATGCCCGACGTGCATCGCGATACCTTGCCCAACGGCTTGATCGCGTGGCATCTCGGCGTGGGCGCGGCGATCGTCGCGGCGGTGGCGTGCCGCATCGCGTGGCGCGCGACCCACATGCCGCAGGCCGCGGAATTGTCGCGTGCACTCAGCGTGATTTCATCCACGACGCATGCGCTGCTATACGGGCTGCTGGCCGCCGTGCCGCTGGCGGGATGGGCCAACGCGTCGTCGCGCGGCTGGGCGGTGAAGCTGTTCGGCATGGTTCGCTATCCTGATCTGACTTCGTCCGGTTCGCCGACGGGCCACGCACTCGGCGACGTGCATGGCTGGCTCGCATGGGTCCTGCTGGCGCTGATCGTGTTGCATGTCGGCGGTGCGTTGTTTCATCGCATCGTGCTGAAAGACAACGTGTTGCAGCGGATGCTTCCGTAAGCTGCAAGCAATGTGATGCAAGCTGCGTGAAACGCGCGCCGGGTCAAGTGCTTAATATTCCCTTCAGACTCCGCTCGCTACCATCGGTGCGACGTGTCCAGCATGGCTGGGCGCGCTCGAATCTGTCGCACCGTCACGCAGGCTTCACATCAGCGAAGTAGCAGCAGCGGGCCGGTGCGCGCCACGTAGGGCTGGCTCGCCATGAAGCACACTACTGTTCAGATGATCCGCGCCCACCTCGTCACGGCATCGGTTGCCGCGACGGCTATCGACGTCTGTGTCGTGAGCCTGCTTTTCTTCTGCAGGTTTCCTCAGACGCTCTTCGAGACGGCGGCGTTCCGCGAACTGACGTTCGGCTTGTTGCTGGCTGCCGTTCTGATTACACGTCATGTGGCGCGCCGGGCATTTCGCGCGGCCGTGAAAAGACGTCATGCGCGTTTCGTCGGACCACGGCGCGATGCCGTTTGCGTTTCGGCAATCTGTCCCGCGCGTGGACTCGTCATCCTTCATCTGCATTTCACAGGCATGCCTTACGTTCCGCTTCAGGCGACGGGATGGTGAGGCCGTTTGCGTCCACGTGGCTGCGCGCGTCGACACGACGGCCAGCCCGTATTCATTTCAGCAGGAGCGATCGATACCATGCAGGGCACGCTGTTACGTATTGACTGGTTGGCGATGATGCTCGTGTATGGCGCAGCGCTGTATGCCGTCGCGGCCGTGCTGGCCTCGCTCGTGTCGGTGTCGCGCGCCGCCGCGCGCGAACGGCGTTCGTTCCCCGCGCGTGCGCCGGTTCCCGTCAGCGTTCTCAAGCCGCTGTGCGGCGCGG
Organism: Paraburkholderia sp. XV; assembly: GCF_020177535.1. NCBI lineage: Bacteria > Pseudomonadati > Pseudomonadota > Betaproteobacteria > Burkholderiales > Burkholderiaceae > Paraburkholderia > Paraburkholderia sp. XV. Next base: position 20,693 of record NZ_JAGUUD010000048.1, read on the forward strand.
AGCCACGCCTCTTCGACAACCTCGCAACCTTCTGTGAGCAGACGCATCCGTGCTTCGAGTTGGTCTGCGGCGTATCGCGCGCGGACGATTCCGCCATCGCGATCGTCCATCGCCTGCAGGCTGCGTATCCGCATTGCCGGATTTCGCTCGTCGTCGATCCGCGCGTGCACGGCACGAATCTGAAGGTGAGCAACCTGATCAACCTCGCGCAATGGGCAGCCCATGACGTGTTCGTGATCGCCGACAGCGATATCGCCGTCGAAGCGGATTATCTGGAGCGCGTCTGCGCGCCGCTCGCCGATCCGCTGGTCGGCGTCGTGACGTGCCTGTATCGCGCGAAAGGCATTGCCGGATTCTGGTCGCGCGTGGGCGCGCAATTCATCAACGAATGGTTCGTGCCGTCGGTGCGGATCGCGCACGCGTTCGGCTCGACGCGCTTCGGCTTCGGCGCGACGCTCGCACTGCGGCGCTCGACGCTGGCGGGCATTGGCGGTTTCGAGCGGCTGCGCAACACGCTTGCCGACGACTACTGGCTGGCCGGTCATGTGCGCGAGTCGAATCTGCGAACGGTGCTGTCGCCCGTGGTCGTCGAGACGGATGTGACGGAACGCACGCTCGCCGCGCTGTGGGATCGCGAGACGCGCTGGCTGCGCACGATCCGCTCGGTGAACCGCGCGGGCTTCGCATTGCTGTTCGTGACCTTCACGCTGCCGTGGATGGTCTGCGGCGCGTGGCTCGCGTTCGCATTGCATCGCGCGAGCGTGCATCCCGCCATGTCGATCGCGCTCGTCGTCGCGGCCGTGACGGGCGTGTCGGCGCGCGTCATCCTGCATGCGATGATGGGCGGCGAGCGACGCCTGTTTGGACGCGATCTCGCGCTGATGCCCGTGCGCGATGCATTGCTGTTGGCGCAATGGATGACAGGGGCGTTCGGCTCGACGGTGGTGTGGCGCGGCGTGCGCGTGCCCGTCGAAGCCACGGACAACGCCGCTGACAACGCAACGACAGTTTTTCGGACCGAACCGGCCAGCGCGCTCGAAGTATCCGACGGACGCTGAGCGTTTCGCGAACGCCCGGCTCAACTACAACTCGTGGAAAGCGAATATGAAGAAGACGTTATTTTTGCAGGCGCCGTCGTATGACGGTTTCGATGGCGGCGCGGGGTCGCGTTATCAGGCAAAGCGCGAGATCCGCTCGTTCTGGTATCCGACGTGGCTCGCGCAGCCGGCCGCGCTCGTGCCGGGCAGCCGCGTGCTCGACGCGCCCGCCGACGGTCTTTCCGTCGAAGCGTCGCTCGCGATCGCGCAAGAATACGAACTTGTCGTCATCCACACGAGCACGCCGTCGTTTCCGACCGACGCGCTATTCGCCGGGCAGCTGAAAGAACGCGCGCCGAACGTGTTGATCGGCATGGTCGGCGCCAAGGTCGCCGTCGATCCGCACAACTCGCTGACGGCGAGCGAGGCCATCGATTTCGTCTGCCGCGAAGAGTTCGATTTCACCTGCAAGGAGATCGCCGAAGGCCTGCCGTTTTCGCAGATCAAGGGCCTGAGCTATCGCGCCGCGGATGGCTCCGTCGAGCACAACGAAGCGCGCCCGATCCTCGAGAACATGGACGAGTTGCCCTTCGTCGCGCCTGTTTATCAGCGCGATCTGAAGATCGAGAACTACTTCATCGGCTATCTGAAGCATCCGTATGTGTCGATCTATACCGGGCGCGGCTGCCGCTCGCGCTGCACGTTCTGCCTGTGGCCGCAGACGGTGGGCGGGCATCGCTACCGCACGCGCTCCGTCGAGAACGTGCTCGAAGAAGTGAAGTGGATTCGCGACAACATGCCCGAAGTGAAGGAGATCATGTTCGACGACGACACGTTCACCGACTTCAAGCCGCGCGTCGAGGAGATCGCGCGCGGTCTCGGCAAGCTCGGCGTCACGTGGTCGTGCAATGCGAAGGCGAACGTGCCGTACGCGACGCTCAAGATCATGAAAGAGAACGGCCTGCGTCTGCTGCTGGTCGGCTACGAATCGGGCGACGACCAGATTCTGCTGAACATCAAGAAAGGCCTGCGCACCGACATCGCGCGACGCTTCTCTGAAGACTGCCGCAAGCTGGGCATCAAGATTCACGGCACCTTCATACTCGGCTTGCCGGGCGAAACGAAAGAGACGATCCACAAGACCATCGAGTACGCGAAGGAAATCAATCCGCACACCATTCAGGTGTCGCTCGCCGCGCCGTATCCCGGCACCACGCTCTACAAGCAGGCCGTCGAAAACGGCTGGCTCGAAGAGAACAAGGTGATCAATCTCGTGAGCGCGGAGGGCGTGCAACTGGCGGCGATCGGTTATCCGCATCTGTCGCGCGAAGAGATCTATCACCATCTCGAACAGTTCTACCGGCAGTTCTATTTCCGTCCGTCGAAGATCTGGGAGATCGTGCGCGAGATGCTGCTAAGCTGGGAAATGATGAAGCGGCGCCTGCGCGAAGGCGTCGAGTTCTTCCGTTTCCTCCGGGCGCACGAGGCATGACGCGACAGTCGACGCAGCATTCGATAAACGCACCGCGACGCGCGCTGATCGTGACGGCCGACGACTTCGGTCTGCATGTGCGGATCAACGAAGCCGTCGAGCGCGCGCATCTGCATGGCGTCCTGACGTCGGCGAGCCTGATGGTGTCCGCGCCCGCCGCGGCGGATGCCGTGCGCCGCGCGCAGCGTTATCCGAGCTTGCGCGTCGGGTTGCATCTCGTGCTAGCGGACGGCGTCCCCATGCTCGCCACGCATCTGGTTCCCGCGCTCGTCGACAGACATGGGCGGCTCGGCCAACGGATGGTGCGCAACGGCTTTCGCTTTTTCCTCCTTCCCGAAGTGCGGCGCCAGTTGAAGGCGGAAATCCGCGCGCAGTTTCAGGCCTTCGCACGCACGGGACTCCCGCTCGATCACGTCGACACGCACAAGCACTTTCATCTGCATCCGACGGTGCTCTCGCTGATTATCGAAGTCGGTAGCGAATATGGGCTGAAGGCGATGCGGCTGCCGTACGAGCCGGGTGCGCCTGCGTGGATCAGGCCGTGGATCGCACGCGTGCGCAAGCAGCTGGATAATGCAGGCATTGCACACAACGACTACGTGATCGGCATGTCGCAGACAGGGCATCTGGACGAGGCGGCGCTGCTCGCCGCGCTGGCACGGCTGCCGGAAGGCGTCGGCGAGATTTATTGTCATCCCGCCGTGGGCGGCGAGGGCGCGATTACACCGACGATGCAGACGTACCGGCACAGCGACGAACTCGATGCACTGCTGTCCGCACGCGTTGCGTCGGCGATCGCCGCGAGCGGGGCGATCACGGGCGGTTTCGCCGACGTGTTCGCGCAGCCGTCTTACCTATGATCAAGTGGCTCAAATGGCTGGGATTGCCCGCCGGCATCGCGGTGCTGATCGCATTGGCGTTGCACGGCGGCATCGACGATGTGCTGCACGCGATCCGTTCGGCAGGCTTCGCGCTGCTGTGGCTCGTGCCGCTGCATGCGCTGCCGTTGCTGCTCGATGCGCAGGCGTGGCGGCTGCTGCTCGGCAGAAGCGCGTCGCTCGCGTATCTGTGGTGGGTCGCGACCGTGCGCGAGGCGGTGAGCAGGCTGCTGCCCGTCGCGAGCATCGGCGGCGAGTTCGTCGGCGTGAGGCTCGCGCGCTGGAAAATCGAATCGACAGGCACGGTGTGCGCGTCGGTGATCGTCGAGGTGCTGGTGACGCTCGCCGTCCAGTATGTGTTCGCCGCGCTCGGGCTCGTGCTGATCGTTGCGCAGACGGGCCACGACGGTGTGCTCGCGACCGTCGGCGCGGCGTTGCTGCTGTCGTTGCCGCTGCCCGTCGTCATGTTCGTGCTGCTCAGGCGCGGCGGACTGTTTCACGCGATCGAGCGCTGGTCCGCGCGTCTGCCGATGAGCGCGCACTGGAACGTCGAGCGCATCGGCGGCGCGCAGCTCGATGCCGCGATCGATGCGTTGCTGCGTGAGCCGCGCCTGCTGCTGCGCGCGTTTGTCTGGCAGTTTGCGGGCTATCTGCTCGGCGCGTCGGAGGTGTACGTCGCGCTGTGGATGCTCGGGCATCCCGTTTCGATTGGCGGCGCGATCGCCGTCGAAGCGCTCACGCAGGCGGCGCGCCATGCGGCGTTCTTCGTGCCGTCGGGGCTGGGCGTGCAGGAGGCTGTCGTGGTGCTGCTCGCGCGAATGTTCGGCGTCGACGAGCAGACGGCGCTGTCGCTTGCGCTCGTCAAGCGGATGCGCGAAGTGCTGTTCGGCTGTACGGCGCTGGCATCGTGGCAGGCGGCCGAGCTCGTGCGCAACCGGGGCGCCGGTGTCGCGCGACCCTTGCGTTGAGTCCTTGCCGAATGCGAATCGCAATCAACTAGGTTCCGGAAATATTCATGCCGATGTCGTAGGCTGAAAGCCGGTTCCCTCGATTCGATCCAGAACGGCTGCGCATGCCGCCCTTGTCAACGTCTCTGACCCGAACGCTCGACGCGCTCAAGCGAGCCGGCCTGCTAGGCACGGCTGCGCAGGTCGCCGTGCTCGACTATCTGCAACGCACGGAGCATGGCCATTTCAGCGCGGAAGAAATTCACCGCCGCATCGCTGCAGGCGGCGAACGAATGAACCTGTCGACCACCTATCGCGTGCTCAGTCAGCTGGTGGAGGCGGGCTTCGTCGCGAACGTGCCGCTCGGCAAACATCACAGCCTCTACGAGCTGAACTCCGGCAAGGCGCACGATCATCTCGTGTGCGTGGTGTGCGGGCGCGTCGAAGAGTTCTCCGACCCGAAGATCAATCGCCGGCGCGTTGCGATCGCCAAGCAGTTCGGCTTGCGCATTGTCGGCAAGACCCTCGCGTTGCACGGGGTGTGCGCGGATTGCGCAGCGCGTGCGCATCCGCCGAGACTGCGAGCGAAGTGAGGGCGGGATGGCGGGATATACGCGCCGCGCCCGTTTGTGCACGCTGGAAAGGAGTGTTTCCGCGCGGCCCGTTAATCCGCGCCGTGCGAGCCGCTAAAGTGACGTTTGTGCGCGGTGGTTCCCTTCGCGCGCGAGAGAGCTTCCCCCGGTCGCCGCACCCGGCGTCCGGGGTTTTTTTCGATTGCTCCGTTTTTTTGACGCGGGTAACGTGAGCTTGCCTCTTGAGAACAGGCGAGCTTTTGTAGAGCCCCGCGCCGCTCCGATCACGTCCGGCCGGGGCTTCTTTTATGATGCCTCTCTTTGCGCGTTTCGTTCGCGCGCCGTGGCCCATGCGGCTATGACTGCCCGCTGACGCATTCCCGTCGTACACTTCCTGATCGATGATCCAGCTGCGCTGCGAAGGGGAACAGCTTCATGTCGGACGATATGCTCAACACCAGACGGCTTCGCGACCCAGCGAAGTCGGACCTGCTGCACCTGCTGGACGGCGTCGAGCAGTTCAGCGACGAAGTGTTTCCCGCCACCCAGGCGCTATTCGAAAGTCTTGCGCAAGGTCAGGCGCCGCACACGCTGTTCATCACCTGCGCCGACTCGCGTGTTTCGCCGGAAATGATTACGCAAACGCATCCGGGCGAGCTGTTCGTGTGCCGCAATATCGGTAATATCGTCCCGGCTTACGGCGAAATGCTGGGTGGCGTGTCGGCCGTCGTCGAATACGCGGTGCTGGCGCTGAACGTGCGGCAGATCGTCGTATGCGGACATAGCGACTGCGGCGCGATGCGCGGCCTCGCGGGCACCGCGCCCATGACAGCGGAAGACATGCCGACCGTCAACGCGTGGCTACGCAATGCGGAGACGGCGCGCAGCGTCGTGCAGGCGCGCAAGGTGGACAGCGATCATGTCGTGCAGGCGCTCGTCGAAGAAAACATCCGGCTGCAACTGATGCATCTGCGCACGCATCCATCCGTCGCCGGGCGGCTCGCGCAGAAGCGCCTCGATGTCCAGGGGTGGGTGTACGACATCGGGCATGGGCGTATTTCGGTGTTCAACGAGGACGACGACCGCTTCGAAAGCCTTGGCGAAGCGCGCACGCGGATTCAGCGGGAGCAGGGTAGCTGATCGCGCGCGGCGCGGCGCGGCTGTCTGGCTTCAATCGCCCATCGTTCAATCGCCCATGGCCGCCGCGCGCCGCAAGAATCCCAGCGCCCGGTCGTTGTCGAGATACGCGGTATTGAAACGGACCCACGGCGTCATCTCGCCGTGCGGCCGGTAATAGCTGCCCGGCTGCACCGTGATGCCGGCGCGGGCCGCCTCGGCGACGAACACATCCGAATTCGGCACACCCGGCACTCGCGCCCACACCAGCGTGCCGCCGCAGGGCTCGTCGAACACCTGCCAGCCGACGCCATTGAGCAATTCCACTGCGGTCGAAATGGCGCCATTCACGCGCCGCCGCAGCCGTTCCAGATGCTTGCGATACGTGCCGCGCTCGAGCAGCGCGGCCACGACGCGCTCGCTAAAGCGCGTGCCGCCCAGGCTGGTGAGCGCCTTCACTTCGACGAAGTGCTTGACCAACCCGGCTTCGGCGGCGATATAGCCGAGCCGCAGCGACGACGACAGGCTCTTCGAGAACCCGCCGATATACACCACACGCGTCAGCCGGTCGAGCGACGCGAGACGCTGCGTGGGAATCGCCTGGAAATCCGCGTAGACGTCGTCCTCGACGATCATGAAGTCGTGTTCCTGTGCGAGCTGCAGCAACCGGAAACCGACATGCGGCGCGACGTTGGTGCCCGTCGGATTGTGAAAGACCGTGTTGATGAAAAAGAGCTTCGGGCGGTGTTCCTTCAGCAGCGCCTCGACGGCCTCGACATCCGGCCCGCTCGACAGGCGCGGCACGCCGACCAGCTCGATGCCCTGCAGCTTGAGCAGCCCGAACAGGTTGAAGTAGCCGGGATCTTCGACGAACACGGTGTCACCCGGCTTGAGCAGCATCCGCACGACGAGGTCGAGCGCCTCGCTCGCGCTGTTGGTCACCATGATGTTCTGCGGCTCCGCCGCCACGCCGACGAACGCCAGGCGCTGTTCGATCTGCAGTCGCAACACCGGGTCGCCCTGCGGAATCGCGTAGTCGATCAGACTGCGCGCGTCCGTGCGGGACGCCTGGCGGATCGCCTGCGCAATGCCTTCGACGTCGCGCCATGCCTCGGGAATGAAACCGATCGACAGGTTTAGCACCTCGTCGGGCCGCTCGAACTGCCGCAGGATCTGGTCGGATTCGGGCGTCGCGCGGATCGCGTCGAGCCCGCGCGTGGCGCGCGGCGCTTTTTCGAACTGTTCGGCGACGTAATAGCCGGAACCGTGCTTGGGCTGCAGCAGCCCGCGCGTGGCCAGCCGGTCGTAGGCCTCGATGACGGGAAAGCGGCTGATGTTGTGTTCCGCGGCGAACTTGCGGATAGACGGCAGGCGCATGCCGACGCGCAGTTCGCGCGACAGGATCAGCGCTTCGACCTGACCGACGATCTGTTCCGTCAGCGGGGTAGCCGTTGCGACGTCGAGGGTGATCTTCATTCGCCTCCCTGTCGACCAGAGCGGGCGCGTTAGCACCTTACTTTGGTCCCATCAAGATGATTGCTCTGAAAGTGTTCATGCGAGTTTGCCGAACACTTCACGCAAATTGATCGAAAGTGTTCATTCCAGTTATCGCAGTTTACCGGAACAATAGGCCCAACGAGTTAGTTTGTTTGCATGAATTTTCGAGGAAAATGATCAGTAAATCATTGGGTTAGCGCAATTCGACGAATTCCTCGAACAGTGGTCGAAACGAACAAACACTTTATCTGATTCCGCAAAAACGGAACTGTACGAACAGAATTTCCGAGGCCGTGCAAAAAAGATGCGGTCCAGCAGAACCTGAGAGAAAGCAGAACCTGAGAGAAACAACCAAAGGCGGCCAATAACGAGAATCCGGCTGGACCGCCCAGACCTACAACGACCTCCCGGTGCGCTCCCTGTTATGGGGGCGCCCGTTTTTCGTCGAAGGCGTCTGGCTGCGGCGGGAGTCCGACACTCGGGCACGCATTCGGTAACGGCGCGCGGCTGCGATCGGCGGCAGCGGGCCGGCAAATAACACATACGTCTGACTGCGCCGCTGCGGCCCGGAAGCCGCGCCCGGCGTCAGATCCACGGCGGAAAACGGGGCTACAAGTTAAGCCTGTTGCGCTCATCGGCCTGCCACCATTGGCGAGGCGATGCTGCCCGCCACACGGCTTTGGGTTTTTGGCTCCGGGTGTGAAAGAACTGGCCACGGTGGTGGACAGCTTGTTAAGCAGTGCAGAGTTAACGCCAACCAAGGAGATTGAGATGACGACCCAAGTGCAGGTTCAGCAAGCGCAGCCGCAACAACAATCGCAGGCGCAGTCGCAAACGGACAGGCAAGACGACAAGAAAATCACTGTCGTGGTCAAGCCGCGCAAGGCGCGTCCCGTCCTGATCCCGGTTCACCTGTAATGCAAGCGCCGGCACCGTTGCGTGCCGGCCACGAATGGAGGCCGTCGCGATGGACGACATTTTTGAACCACAGGCGTTCGTGCTGGCGGGAAAGTGTCTCAGCACGTCGCCTTCGCTCGTCATCGAAGACGACGAGCATCAATATGAATTTCCGGCGTCCGTCGAGGGTGAAGACGCGGCGTCGCTCATCAGCGCGCTGCGCGCCGGCGTCAAGGCGGAGGAGGTGATCGCCCGCTATACGCCATACGAACAGCAAGTGTTCGACCGTCTGAAGGAACTGCAACTGGTGCGCGCGGTGAAGCCCGCGCTGGCGCGCAGCGGCCTCGACGTGTTGCTCGAGCTCGAAGATCTCGCCAACGACCTGCTGTATCGCACGCTCTATACGAACGTATTCTGGGAGAAGTGCGCGTCCGCGAGCACGGGCGCCGACATTCCCCTTAACGTGATCCACGGAATGATCGTGGAGAACTACCATTTCCTGTTCCGCGAAAGCTATTTCGACGCGCCTGTTCTGTCGTATGTCGCCAATACGGGCGTGCGGCTCTCGATGAACGAGTTCTACGCGGAAGAGTACGGGCACGACGAACTGTTGCTCAAGGCGCTGAACACGCTCGGCGTCACGCGTGAGGATCTCGCGCGCACGGTGCCGCTGCCGCAAACCATGGCGTTGTGTAACGCGCTTGCCTTCTGGGCCCATAGCGACCCGCTGTTCTTCTTTTCGACGCTCGGCATTCTCGAAGGCAAGGACATCAAGCAGGATTCCTTCCTCGACGCCGCGTATCGGATCGGCGTCGACCCCGCGCTGCTCAAGCCCGTGAAAGCGCATTCCGATATCAACCTGAACGGCGGCCACGGCAGCCTCACGCGCAAGATCTTCTCGCGCATTCCTGCCATCGCGGATGCGGACGTGCGGCGCATGCGCGCGCAAACGCATCTGTTCATCGAACTGTACGACCAGTTCTATACGGGCATCTGGGAACACTATTCGACGTCCCCGGCGCTGCTGCGCACACTCGACGTCGACGGGGAGGCATGATGCAGGCCACGACCGCAGCAGATCTTTTCGCCGCGCCGCGCTTTCGTCCCGGCGTGCAGCTGATCGAGGAGCACCACGGCCTGACGCTCGACTATCGCGAGCAATCGTGTTCCGTCGTCGCCGACAGCCACGGCGCGCTCAAGGCGTTCGTCGATTCTCTAAGGCGCGGCGACACGTCGATTCCCGAACTGAAGCGCCGCCATCCGGAGCTTGCGTCCGAAGTCGACGGGCTGCTGGAGGAGTTTGACCGGCTCGGCCTGTTGACCGAGAGCGCGTTTCCCGAGCCTCGAGGCTGTCTGTCAGGCGAGGAGTTCTATCACCGGCTCAGAAAGTTCGCCGCCGAAACCATCGAGGCGAATTCGACATCGCGTCTGTATCAAGGCCTCTGCGATCGCACGTTGCCGAAGAGCGCGCTGATCGGCTATGCGCTCGAATACTTCTATATCGTGCGCGAGGCGCCGGGTCTGATCGCGCCGGCGCTTGCCCATGCCGAGCCCGTCAAGGTGCAGAAGCTGCTGCAGGGCTTTCTCGCCTCGGAACTGAATCACGACGACATGCTGCGGCAGTCGCTGCAAGCCGTCTCTATCCGCACCGACAATCTCGACTATCTGGTGCCGCTGCCCGCCACGTTCGCTTTGTGCGCGTCGTTGGGCGTGTATGCGCGCCAGCATCCGTTGAGCTTCAAGTCGCTGCTGTTCCTGTTCGAGCAGCCGAGCGCGAGCTTTCATCTCGAGCTGGCGAACTATTGTCGCGAGACGGGCATTCCGGAAGGCTTCTGGCGTCCGATCGCCCGTCACGCGACGATCAACGACGAGTTCGACCACGAAGACATTTCGCTGAGCCTGCTTGCCGAAATCGAGGCGATCTCGCCTGAAGAGCAGATGACGGTCAGGAAGCACGTGATGCTCGCTATCGAAACCATGGTGCTGCAGGAGAACCAGATTCTCGATTTCTACGGCCGCCAGCCCGTCGTCAAACCGCGCATCTTTGCCTGAGAGCCGTCATGGAACGCTGGGATATCGATCGATACAGACGGCCGGCGCTGGTGCCGTGCGAGTTGTCGGCGGGCATCGAGGGACTGACGATCGGCGTGGGTGACGATGCCGTCGACCTGTCCTTCGAAGGCGTCGGGCGCGACGAGGTGGCCGAGGTGGTCACGCAACTGATGCGGCCTTCATCCGATGTCTGGATGCGGCTCAACGAAGGCGCGTGCCCAGCGTGGGTTCGCACGCTGACGGTGCAGCTGGATGCGCTGTCGCTGATCGAAGAGACGGATAGCGGCATCGACAGCGTCAGGTCGGATGCGCAGCATGCGATGGCGTTGTGTCGCGACGTCGCGAAGCGCCTCGCCGCGGTTGTCGGGCGCCGGCCTGGGATGTATCGGGAGGTGCTGGGCGTCGTCCATCAGATGCTCACGAACGACGCCCCCAATCGCGACACGACGCCTGGCGCGTTCCCGTTTTCGTGCAAGGAGAGCGGGCCGTTCGCGGGCAACTTCGCGCTTCAGTCGCTCCATTTTCAGGTGGCGTATGCGCGGCAGAACGCGCCCGAACTCCTGTTCGCGTGGCAGCACATGCTCGGCGAGGTGTTCCGCCAGGCGGGCTGGCATCCAGCGGCAGCCATTCCGGACGACGCGCCGCTGCAACGTTTGCACAGCGCCGCAGCGCTCGATCCCGCCGATCTGGAGATGTATCTGCTGTCGTTCGCGCATTTCGTCGAGATCGCACCTTTGCGGGTCGGCAGGCGCATGACGTCGGCGGATACGGAGCGTTTGCGCGAACCCTGCAGCGGTCTCGCGCTCGCCGCCCGCGCGGAGCGCCTGTTGCTCGGCGCGCTCGATCGACTGGGCAGCAACGCGTATGCTTCGGCCGCGCTCGCGAGCCGTGAAGTCACGCCGCTCGTGAAGGGGCTGTACGTCGAGCAGTATCACGTGACCGACCGCTTCGTCGAAATACTTGGGCCGCTGCTGTCGCGCCGTCTCAAACGCAATCTGCGCGCGCGGCTCTTTCAGTACTTCCAGGAAGAGTACGGTCACGAAGCGTTCGAACTCGCCACCTGCGTCGCGCTCGGCATGAACGAAGCCGAGGTGCGCGCCTCCGTACCGCTGCCGCTGACCGCGCTCTATATCGACGCGTACACGGTTCTCGCGCATCGCCTGCCCACCGCCTTCTTTACGTCGATCATGGTCACGGAAGGTCTGCGCGACCAGCACAGCCCCGTTCACGAGCACATTGCCGGGCTGGTCGAAAGCGCGCTGCATGCGGGCGACATCGTCGCAAAGCACGGCGAGACGAACGACGAACTGAATCATCCGAGCCTGTCGCGCCTGTTCCTCGCCGACGTTGCGCACGTGAGCGCGGCGGAGCAGCGCTATAGCCTCGAAGCGGCGCTCTTCATGCTTGAAGTGAACATGCGGCAACTGGAGTCGGTCGCGTTCTTTTACGGCGATCAGACGCGGCTCCAGTTTCATGGGCTGCGCGAAGGCAGGAGGCCGCTTGAAATCTGACGACGGGCTCGACGAATCAGACCAACGCGGGGTTGAGCGCACTGAACGCTTCGACTCCGTGAATCCCTATTGGGAAAGGTTCCTCGACGAAGCGGGCCTCGACATGACGGGCGCGCGCGGCGACGGCTGTTATGTCGAAACAGCCGACGGCCGCGTGTTGCTCGATTGCCTCGCGGGTTTTGGCACGGCGAATCTCGGGCACGCGCATGCGGCGCTGCTCGCGCGCTTTGCCGACGCGCTTCAGCGCACGTCGATAAACGTGTTTCCGTTCGAATGCGCCGAGTCTCAACTCGCGCTCGCCAATAAATTACTCACGCTCAGCGGCCAGCGCTTCCAGAAAGTGTTCTTCGCGACCACGGGCGCGGAGGCCGTCGAAAGCGCCGTGAAATTCGCGATGACGAGCACGGGGCGCACCGACGTGGTCGCCTTCCGCGACAGCTTCCACGGCCTGTCGATGTTTTCGTCATTCATGACGGGCAATCCGTTCTGGACGGAAGGGCTGCGCTGGAGGCCGGGCAACGTCCATCACGTCGACGCGCAGAACTTCGCCGCGCTCGAAGACGTACTCGCAAGCCGCAAGATCGCCGCCGTCGTGTTCGAGCCGGTGGCGGGGTCGTCGGCGGCGCAGCACTGGACGGCGCACACCGCGTCGCGTCTCGCGGCGCTGTGCCGCGAGACCGGAACGAAGCTGATCGCCGACGAGGTGTATTGCGGCCTCGGCCGTACGGGCACCTGGTTCGGCATCGACACAATCGGCATGGACGCCAGGGCACCCGAGGCATCGGTCGCGCCCGACATGCTGGTCGTATCGAAAGGGTTGACGGGCGGGTTGGTGCCGCTGTCGGCCGTGCTGATGAACGACGGCGATTTCGACGCCGTGTTCGGCGCGCCCGGCAAGGCGAAAGTGCAGGGCTCGACCTTCGGCGGCAACCGGCTTGCGATGCAGTGCGGACTGATCGTGCTCGACCTCGTCGAACGCGGACGGCTCGTCGAGAACGCGGCTGCGATGCGCGCGCTGATCGGCGAGCGCATCGCAGCGCGTTTCGATTCGCGCGTGACCTTGCACGGCACGGGCCTTGCGCTCAGCCTCAGGCTCGACGCGCGCCTCGGCAGAAGCATGACCGACGTCTGGCTCGATCTGATCGACGGCGGCGTGCTGGCGATGCCGAATTCCGCCGCGCCGGATTCGCTGCGTCTGTCGCCGCCGCTGATTTTCGGCGTGGATGAAGTGGAAGTTCTGATCGACCGACTCGACGAGGCGCTACAGCCATGAATGCGAACAATCAGAAGCAGAAGGAGGGCGCCGGCTACGCTGCGCTGCTCGTGGCGCTCTGCTGGTGGGGCCTGATGCCGCTGTATTACTGGCATCTGAAGGCGGTGAGCGCGCCGGAGATGCTCGCGCATCGCGTGTTCTGGTCGTTCGTGGTGCTGTCGGCCGTGATTGCGCTCAAGCCCGCGCTACGGCAACAGATGGGCGACTGGCGATCGTTCGCGCTCGCGTTGTTGCCGGCGGTTTTGCTGTCCGCTAATTGGGTTGTGTACATCTTGGCGTCGGTGACGGGCAACGCGTTACAGGCGAGTCTCGGATACTTCCTGAATCCGCTGCTGTCGGCTGCGCTCGGCATTGTTTTTCTGAACGAGCGGCTTAACGGTCTGAAAGCGGCGGCACTGGCGCTCGGACTTGCAGGCACCTTCGTCCAGTGCTACGCGCACGGCGGGGTGCCCGTGTTCGCCGTGATGCTGACAGTCACATTCTCGCTGCTGGGGCTCACGCGCAAAGTGTGGCCGACGCGAAACGCGATCGTCAGCACGTGGCGTGAAACGGTCGTAATGATGCCGTTCGCACTCGGCTATTTCGGCTATCTGAGCTCGCATCATGCGCTTGCGTTCACGTCGTTGGGCGTCGACGCGTCCGTGCTGATGATGCTGGCGGGGCCGCTGACCGTCGTGCCGCTCGCGCTCTACGCCTACGCGATGCCGCTGGTTTCGCTGACGGAATCGGCCGTCATGCAATACGCGACGCCGACCGTGACGTTCATCCTCGCGCTCACGGTCTTCCATGAACGGCTGACGACCGTCGATCTGACCGGCTATGGGTTGATCTGGTGCGGTCTCGCCCTCGCGACCTATGCGTCGGTCTGGCGCCGTCCGCTTGTGCTCGCTGTCGCCGCGCCAGGCACGGCGCAGGGAACGCAAAGTGTGCAGGGCGTGCAAGGTGCGAGCGTCGCGCCACAAAACGTGTCTATTCTGGCGCCGCACAAAAAGACGCCAGCTTCCGCTGGCGTGAATAGGTTCTGGCATTCCGAGGGCCGTCCAGAACCTGAGAGACGGTGTGAGAAGTCTGACGCATAAGGGCGTCGAAGACCGCGTTTCAGATTTCGGCGCGTTCGATCAGGAACTCCTGTGCGCGAAATGCATGTCGCCGAGTGTAACTCCAGTTCGCAAAATGAGCTTGCAAAATATGCGATTTAGTTGGGGTCAGATTGTTCGCTCGCGTACAAAGGCGTTTGTAAGAAAAGTCGTGACTTCAGTTGTCTCGATGCGGCTTCCACGGAGCACGAGCGGCCATTTCTGCGCCGTCGGAGCGATCCTGAAAAAGAACATATAATCAAAGGTCGCGACCGCGCCGGGCAACGGATTCCCGGCGACGTGGACGGGAGAACAATGAGCCGCGGGCGAAGCAGTGTTGGGAGGGCGGGGTTGTCGTCATCGGCGTGTCGATGGGACTTGCCTTTCTTGCATCGGATGCGCGCGCAGGTCCGCCGTCCGATCGTTCTGGCGCCGGCTGGGTGGGCTGTTCCGTCTGGGCTGGCTTTCGTTGGTTCCCCTCAAGCTTGCATCGAAAGACACGTTGTGCGGCACGCAGCGTGCCGGCAAGCCATTGCGGTTCGTGTCGCCGTTTTCATCCGGATCTCACAGGGCTCCTGAGGAGCCAGGCAATTTCATGACAAGTTCTCCCGGCTCGTATGACGACGAGCCGCTGGTATCGATGGACATGGCGGGCTCAGCCGCCGACGCTTACCGCATCGGCCCCGCGCCGGGCGGCGCGCGGCCTGCTGCGCGCTCGTCCGCGCGCTTTGTCGCGCCTGGCGAAAGCATCGATATCCATGGCCTGACGGTCACGGGAGGCTTCTTCTACACGGGCGACGTGCAACGCCTGCACGCCGATTCGATCGAGGCATGCGTGATCGACGCACGCTTCGACGTCGCCCGCGACGGCGCGGACCCGGCAGCCGGGCTTGGCAGCGTGGCGCTCAGCTATGGCGGACTCACGCCGGAGCAACGCCGCACGTATCTCGAATGGCTCGCCTCCGATCGCAAGAAATCGGACATCAACACCGGCTATCTGTTTTTCTACCTGTACGGACTGGAACGGCGCGTGCTCGTCGACGGCGCGGCGGGCAAGGTGGGCGTCGACGAGTTCGACGCGATCGCCAGAGAGTTGCGGCGTCTGCTCAATCTCGACGCGAACTACGGCTGGCAAAAGCATGTGCGCGCGCTTCTCGATGCGTTGTCGCTGGTGGCGTTGCGGCATACGCGGATGTATCTGCAGCCCGCGCCCGACGGGCTCGCGACGGGCTATCAGGTGCCGCTGAACGTGCGCGTCGCGTTCGGCCAGGCGGCGCTCGACCAGCATCCGTTGCCGGCCGGCTGGGCGCTCGCGTGGGTCAAGCTCGATCCCATGATGGTGCGGCGCACGGCCGTCGCGCGGTGCCCCGAGGAGTTCGACCGCGTGTTCATGCGGCAGTATCGCGACCGTTTCGGCGCCGGCATGATCTTGCCCGCGAACCGCACGAAGCTCGACGCGTCGCCGCAGCCGTCGTTCCGCGCATTGAAGAGCGTGCCCGTGCCGGGTTTTCTGGTCGGTCTGCCCGATATCGCCGCCGTGAACGGCACGCGCAACAAACTGCAACTGTTGATGCACGAGAGCGCCGCCGCGCTCGACGCGTACAGCCGCTATCTCGGCCGCTATCCGGAGGCGCAGGGCACGCTGGAAGCGACGCTGACGCTGCCGCCCGCCTTGTGGCCGCAGGCGACGCACGACGCAATCGCCACGCTGGCCGCCGAAGTCGCGCGCGAGACGGCTGTCAGCACGTTCGGCGCGGTGCTGGCGCGCTTCGGCTCGGGCGGCAAGATGACGCGCGACAAGGCCGTGGTATTCACGACCGCGCTCGCGGAAGCGGGCATCGCCGTCGAGCCCGATGTGCGGCTGGGCGCGCGCACGCCGAAGCCGACCGACGCGGTCGCGCTGTTCGCCGTCGCGCCCAGCGCGAACCCGCTTCCCGTCGACGATGCATACGATGTCGCGACGATCATCGTGGATCTCGCCGCGACGGTCGCGCGCGCGGACGGCGATGCGACCCAGCGCGAGACGGCCGTGATCGAATGGCAGATCGACCAGTGGCCGCACTTGTCCGATGCGCAGCGTGCGCGGCTGAAAGCGCGCAATCTCGCGCAACTCGCACAGCCGACGGCGAGCGCCGGCATGAAGAAGAAACTGGAACCGCTCGCGCACGACGTGAAGGCGACGATCGCCTCGTTTCTGGTGCACACCGCGAATGCCGATGGCGTCGTGTCGCGCGAAGAAGTGCGTTTGCTGGAGAAGGTGTACCGGATGCTCGGCATCGATCCGCAGCGCCTGTACACCGACCTGCATCAGCACGCGAGCGGTGCGGCCATCACGCCAGCGGGCGTGAAGCATGTCAGGAAGCCGGCACATGCGCCCAGGCCCGTCGCGGTGAAACACGAGTTCGTGCTCGACGCGACGCGCATCGCCGCGCTGAAGGAAGAGACGGCGCGTGTCTCTTCGATGCTGGCCGATGTGTTCGTCGAGGAAGCGCATGGGGCCGTCACCGCCGTGCACATCCACGAAACGGCGCAGTCGGCCGCTGTCGAGGAACGGGACATGCTTGCGGCACAGGCAACGGCCGCTGTGCCCGCCGAAGCGCCTGAACCGCAGGCAGAATCAGAGTCGACGCTGCAAACGTCTGAAGCAAGCGGGCCGCTGCTCGGCCTCGACGACGCGCATTCGTCCTTCCTGCGCCTGCTCGTGACGCGCGGGTCGTGGACGCGCGCCGAACTCGCCGATGCCGCGTCGCATCTCGAA
This sequence comes from Paraburkholderia sp. XV, assembly GCF_020177535.1. Classification (NCBI taxonomy): domain Bacteria; kingdom Pseudomonadati; phylum Pseudomonadota; class Betaproteobacteria; order Burkholderiales; family Burkholderiaceae; genus Paraburkholderia; species Paraburkholderia sp. XV. The sequence continues at coordinate 37,799 of NZ_JAGUUD010000048.1, forward strand.
CTGATGCTGGACGGCGCGATCGAACAGGTAAACGAGGCGTCGCTCGACCGTTGGGACGAGCCGCTCACGGACGGAGACGATCCCGTCGAAATCAATCAGGAAGTCGCACAAAGGTTGGCTGCATGACAACGATCCGCCCCAGGGACCGCGACGCGGTCCTGCAATCCCTGCGTGCCGGCGTGGTGCCGCGCATCGGGCAACATCTGCTCCAGGTCGGGCGCGCGCACGAACTCGAAGCATTGCTGAAGGACATCGAGCGCGTTGCGGACGGCGGCTCGGCGTTCCGCATCGTGGTCGGCGAATACGGCGCGGGCAAGACATTCTTCCTCAACCTCGTGCGCGCCATCGCGCTCGAGAAAAAGCTCGTCACCGTTCATGCCGACCTGAATCCGGACCGGCGTCTGCATGCATCGGGCGGCCAGGCGCGCTCGCTATACGCGGAGCTGGTGAAGAACATGGCGACGCGCACGAAGCCGGAAGGTGGCGCGCTGGCAGGCGTGGTCGAAAAGTTCATCGGCCAGGCGAAGACGGAAGCGAAGGCGACGGGCCGCACCAGCGACGAAGTGATCCGCGCGCAGCTGTCGCAACTGACCGAGATGGTCAACGGCTACGATTTCGCCGACGTGATCGCCGCTTACTGCCGCGGCTTCGAAGAGGGCAACGAGAAGCTCAAGAGCGATGCCGTGCGCTGGCTGCGCGGCGAGTTCACGACGCGCACCGACGCGCGCCAGGCGCTCGGCGTGCGCACCATCGTCGACGACGCGAGCATGTACGATCAACTGAAGCTGCTCGGACGTTTCGTGCGGCTCGCGGGCTATAGCGGACTGATGGTGTGTCTCGACGAGATGGTGAATCTCTACAAGCTCGCGAATGTGCAGGCGCGCAACGCGAACTACGAGCAGATCCTGCGTATCCTGAACGACTCGCTGCAAGGCACGGCGGAAGGGCTCGGCTTCGTGCTGGGCGGCACCCCCGAGTTTCTGCTCGACACGCGCCGCGGCCTCTATAGCTACGCCGCGCTGCAATCGCGGCTCGCGGAAAACGCCTTCGCGACCAATGGGCTCGTCGATTACAGCGGCCCCGTGATCCGCCTCGCCGCGCTCACGCCGGAAGACTTCTACGTGCTGCTCGACAAGCTGCGCATCGTCTACGCGTTCGGCGACGCGAGCAAGGCGCTCGTGCCCGAGGAAGCGATTCCCGCGTTCATGGCGCATTGCGCGACGCGGCTTGGCGAAGCGTATTTCCGCACTCCGCGCACGACGATCACCGCGTTCATCAATTTCCTCGCGGTGCTGGAGCAAAACCCGTCGGCCGACTGGCGCGCGCTGATCGGCAGCATGGATATCGAGCGCGACACGGGCGGCGCGGCCGACATCGTCAACGACGCCGCTCCCGATAGCGACGATGAGCTTGCAAGCTTCCGGCTCAACTGAGTCGCGCAGCTTCGATCTGCTCGACGAGCGCATTCGCCGCTGGATCTGGCGCGAAGGCTGGACCGAGCTGCGCGACGCGCAGGAGCGGGCGGTGCCCGCGCTGATCGACGCCGACCGCGACGTGATCATCGCTGCGGCGACGGCGGCAGGCAAGACGGAAGCCGCGTTCCTCCCGATTCTTTCGAACCTGCTGCGCGACACGCCGTGCAGCGGTTCGGTGCTGTACATCAGTCCGCTGAAGGCGCTGATCAACGATCAATGGTCGCGCCTCGACAACCTGTGCGATGCGCTGGAGATTCCCGTCACCGGCTGGCATGGCGATGTGTCGTCGGGACGCAAGCAGCGCTTCGTGAAGAAGCCGACGGGCGTGCTTTTGATCACGCCCGAGTCGCTCGAAGCGATGTTCGTCACGCGCGGCGCGTCGCTCGAAGCGACGTTTGGCGCGTTGCGCTACGTGGTCGTCGACGAGTTGCATGCGTTCATCGGCTCCGAGCGCGGCATGCAGTTGCAGTCGCTGATGCGGCGCGTCGATCGCGTGTGCGGGCGCAACGTGCCGCGGGTCGGTTTGTCGGCGACGCTCGGCGACATGCGCCTTGCCGCGGATTTTCTGCGCCCGCGCAAGGCGCAGGACGTGCAGATCATCGAGTCCGGCAGCACGGGCCAGGAACTGAAGATCCTGATCAAGGGCTATGTCGAAAAGCCGCCGCGCATCCAGTTCGAGCCGGGCATCGAGAATCCCGGCCTCGAAGACGTCGTGCCCGCCAGCACCGTCGAGGTCGCGAATCACATGGTCAAGGTGCTGCGCGGCTCGAACAATCTGATTTTTCCCAACAGCCGCCGGCAGGTCGAGCTCTACGCCGACCTGCTGCGCCGCGCCTGCGAGCGCGATGGCTATCCGAACGAATTCTGGCCGCATCACGGCAGCCTGTCGAAAGAACTGCGCGAGCAGACCGAGCAGGCGCTGAAGGCGGGCGATCGCCCCGCGAGTGCTGTCTGCACGACGACGCTGGAACTCGGCATCGACATCGGCGCGGTGAAAAGCGTCGTGCAGGTGGGGGCGCCGCCGTCGGTGGCGAGCTTGCGGCAGCGGCTCGGACGTTCCGGGCGCCGCAAGGGCGAAGCCGCGATTCTGCGCTGCTATGACGTGGAAGCGGAATTGCACAGCGGTTCCGATCTGTCGGACCGGCTGCGCGAGAGCCTCGTGCAATCGGTGGCGATGGTGAACCTGCTGCTGCGCGGCTGGTTCGAGCCGCCGCGCGAGCGCGGCATGCATCCGTCGACGCTCGTGCAGCAGATTCTGTCGATCATCGCCGAACGCGGCGGCGCGAGCGCGGGCGAGCTGTGGGACACGCTGGTGGCGACAGGCCCGTTCGGCACGGTCGACAAGCCGACGTTCGCGGCGATCCTGCGCGGCCTCGGCACGAAGGATCTGCTGGTGCAGGAAGCGGGCGGCTTGCTGCTGCATGGCGTGGCGGGCGAGCGCCTCGTCAATCACTACGAGTTCTACGCATCGTTCTCGACCGACGACGAATTTCGCATTGTCGCGGGCGCGAAGGTGCTCGGCTCGGTGCCCGTGTCGCGTCCGCTGTCGCCGGGACAGGGGCTCGTGTTCGGCGGTCAGCGCTGGCGCGTGCAGGATGTCGATGCGGGCAAAAAGACCGTGTACGTGACGCCCGATCAGGGCGGCGTGCCGCCCGTGTTCGACGGCGGCGGCTCGCTCGTGCATGACGAGGTGCGGCGCGAGATGTTCAATGTGCTGAAGGATGGCGCGCCCGTCGTGTTTCTCGATACCACGGGCCGCGAGCTACTCGAAGAGGCACGCCGTTACTTCGCATCGAACGAACTGGCCACGCGCTCGGTGTTCACGCACGGCGGCAGCACGGTGCTCGCGACATGGTCCGGCGACTGGATCAACGATGCCCTCGTCGTGCTGCTGCGCGCCGAAGGACTCGACGCATGGAATCAGGGGCCGACAGTCAGCGTGCGGGTAGCCGGTTCAGTGAAGGATGCGCTGCAACGCATCGCCGCGCTGACGCCCTCGCAGACCAAGGAGGCACTGCGCGCGATCGGCAACATCGACAACGAGAAATGGGACTGGACCTTGCCCGACGACGTGAAGCGCGACGCGTACGCATCGCTGCGGCTCGACATGCCGGGCGCACAGGCCCTGGCGCGGCGGCTCGCGACAGCGTGCGAATGACGCCCGCAAGCACGGGCGCAGCGAGGATGCGCGCACAATCCGAGTGCAGGCAGCGCAATTAAGCGGTAGCATACATTTCTTTGCGCGCTTCGCCCTGGCTCGCCTGGAGCATCCTGTTTCAGCGAGCTTTCGACGTCCCAGCGCCGCACACAACTACATCCCCCCATGTCGACTCATCCTCAGACGAAGCGTCATCTCGTCATCGCGGCGGTGATGGCATCGATGGCGATGGTGGCCATCGAGGCCACCATCGTCTCGACGGCCATGCCGCAGATCGTCACCCAGCTAGGCGGCCTGCGTCTTTACAGTTGGGTTTTCTCGTCGTTCCTGCTGGCGCAAACGGCAATGACCGTCGTGTTCGGCAAGCTCGCCGACCTGTACGGCCGCAAGCCGACCGTGCTGGTGGGGATCGTGATCTTCCTGATCGGCTCGCTCGGCGCGGGCTTCGCGTGGTCGATGCCCGCGATGATCGTGTTCCGGCTGATTCAGGGTGTGGGCGCGGGCGCGATCCAGCCCGTCACGCTGACCATCGTCGGCGATCTGTATCCGGCTCGCGAGCGCGGCAAGATCCAGGGCTATCTCGCAAGCGTCTGGGCGATCTCGGCGGTGATCGGTCCGATGGCGGGCGGTCTTCTGATCCGCGATCTGTCGTGGTCGTGGATTTTCTGGATCAACGTGCCGATCGGCATTCTGGCCGCGTTTGGGTTTATCCAATACCTGCATGAAGAGAAGCGCCATCAACGGCCGTCGATCGACATCATGGGCGCCGTGCTGTTCACCATCGCAATCGGCGCGCTGATGATGGCGCTCACGGATGCAGGCTCGGAAAACGACGCACGGGCGCTGTTCGAAGTCGCGCTGTTCGTCGTGTCCTCCGCGCTGTTCGTGTGGCATGAACGGCGCGTGCCGGAGCCGATGATCTCGTTCAAGTTGTGGAGCCATCGTCCCATTGCGGCGTGCAATGCGGCGACCGTGCTGTCGGGCATGGCGCTGATGGGTCTCACCACCTTTCTGCCGATGTACGTGCAGGGCGTGCTGCATCAGTCGCCCGTGGTCGCGGGTCTCGCGCTGACGATGGTGATGCTCGGCTGGCCGTCGGGCGCGACCTTCACCGCGAGATCGTTTCACCGGCTCGGGCTGCGGCGCACGATGGTCGGCGGCAGCTTCTTCCTGCCGCTTGGCGCGATTGCGTTTGCGTTGCTGCAACCGGACGGCTCGCCCGTGCTGGCGGGCGTCGGTTCGCTCGTGATGGGGCTGGGCATGGGGATCGTGAGCGTCAGTTCGCTGATCCTGATCCAGGAGATCGTGCAGCCGCTCGAACGCGGCTCGGCGACGGCATCGAACCTGTTCTCGCGCAATCTGGGCAGCACGCTCGGCGCGGCGATTTTCGGTGCGGTGCTGAACTTCGGGTTGAGCCATTACAAGGGCATGGCGATCACGTCGGACCAGTTGCGCTCGCTGCTGGACGCGACGCCCAACGCCGCGCAAGCGGCGATCTCGAGCAACGACATGGTGCGCGCGGCACTGCATCACTCGCTGCATCTGACGTTCCTGTCGATCTTCGTGATCTGCGTGGGCGCGGTGCTGTCGGTGATGATGGTGCCGCACATCAAGCTCGGCGGACAGCCGCGCGACAGATCCGTCGCTGAACATCTGACGGAGATGTGATGTATCCCGGGGCCACGCGTGCCGCCGTTGCGGCGACACGCGTGCTCATTGCGCCGGGGCAGGCGTCTTTCCGAAGCCTGGTTCGCCGGGTGCATCGCCGCCCGTCGCGCCTTCATCCACTTCCTTCACGATCCACAGACTGAACGCACGCATCGCGGGCGTTGCAGGTTTTGCCTTTTGCCAGGTGAGCCAGTAGCTGCCCGCGTGCACGTCGATATCGAACGGACGCGCGAGACGTCCCATCGACAGATCGCGTTCGAACATCGAAGCGGGCGCGAGCGCGACGCCCGCGCCTTGCATGGCCGCTTCGACCATCAGCCGCGACGAATCGAACACGGGGCCGCGCACGGGACGCGGCGCAAGGCCCGCTGCCGCGAACCAGTTCGCCCAGTCGTCGGCGCGATACGAGCGCAACAGCTTTTCACCGGCGAGATCGGCGGGCGTCTGCAGGCGTTGCGCGATCTCCGGCGTGCACAGCAACGAAAGCGGCGCATCGAACAGCTTCTGCGCCCGCGAGCCGGGCCAGGTGCCGTCGCCGAAACGGATCGCGAAGTCGAGGCCTTCGGCGGCGAGATCGACGAGATTGTTGTTGGTCAGCAGACGCAACTCGATGAACGGATGCGCGTCATGAAACGCCTTCAGGCGCGGCATCAGCCAGCCGACCGCGAACGTCCCGACCGCGCCGACCGTCAGCACCTCGTGAAAATGCCCGCCTTCGAACTGCCGCAACACGGCCTCGATGCGGTCGAACGCGTCGCTGAGCACGGGGCGCAGCGCGAGTCCTTCATCGGTGATCGCGAGACCGCGCGGCAGGCGCTTGAAGAGCGTCGCACCGAGGCGCTCTTCGAGCATGCGCACCTGCTGGCTGACGGCCGCCTGCGTGACGTTCAGTTCGAGTGCGGCGCGCGTGAAGCTCAAATGCCGGGCCGACGATTCGAAGGCGCGCAGCGCGTTCAGCGGGAGATACGGTCGCATGTTCGAGTCATTAGAAATTCTGGGGCATCGAGCAATTTATCATCGTTTGTCAGCCGGCTGCGAAAACGCGATAGTGGCGGCACTTCAAGGAGGAGCAATGGTCACGAGGCGGACATTCACATTCACGTTGATGGGCAGTGGGTTAGCTGGCGTTGCGGCTCATGCGTTCGGCGCAGGGGCGTCGGCGTCACGCGGAACGCCGCACACGAGCGATCTGGCGCGACAACTTGCCCGGATCGAGGCGCAAGCGGGCGGGCGCCTGGGCGTCGCCATACTCGATACGTCAGGTACGAAGCCGCAGGGCTGGCGCATGCACGAGCGCTTTCCGATGTGCAGCACGTTCAAGTTCCTGCTCGCGTCGGCGGTGCTGGTGCGCAAGGACCTAGGCAAAGAACAGCTTGGGCGCAAGATCGTCTATGCGAAGGAGGTCGTGGTGGCGAATTCGCCCGTCAGCGGGCCGCGCGCAGGCGGCGACGGCATGACGGTCGGCGAATTGTGCGAAGCGGCCATCACGCGCAGCGACAACACGGCTGCCAATCTGCTGCTCGATAGCATCGGGGGCCCGGCGGCGCTGACGGCCTTTGCACGCAGTATCGGCGATCGGGTCACGCGGCTCGACCGCAACGAGCCCAGTCTCAACGAAGCGACGCAAAACGACCCGCGCGATACGACCACGCCCGCCGCGATGCTCGCCGACCTGCGTGCGCTGTTGCTCGGCGAGCATTTGTCCTCTGCGTCGCGCGAGCAGCTCACGGCCTGGCTCGCGGCCAACAAGACGGGCGACACGCGGCTGCGCGCGGGCTTGCCGAAGGCCTGGCGCGTCGGCGACAAGACGGGCACGGGCGAGCGGGGCACCTCGAACGATATCGCCGTCGTCTGGCCCGAAGGGCGCGCGCCGATTCTGGTCGTGGCGTATCTGACGGGCGCCACTCAAGCTACCGCGACGCAGCGCGACGCGGCGATCGCGCAGGTCGGAGCGCTGGTTGCGAACATCTGAAAGAGAGGAAACGAAGCGATGAAGTCCGGTACTGTGAGCGCGCGGGTTGCAGTCATGTTCTGCGCGATGTGGATGACCTCGGGTGCGGGCCATGCGGCCGAGGCGGCGCAAGACAAGCTGAAACGCGCGGTCGACGCGGCCATCCAGCCGCTGATGACGAAAGACCAGGTTCCGGGCATGGCCGTCGGCGTGATCGTCGACGGCAGGGCGGTCGTGTTCAACTACGGCGTGGCATCGACGGAAACGGGCAAGCCCGTCACCGACTCAACGTTGTTCGAACTCGGCTCGGTCAGCAAGACGTTCACCGCCACGTTGACGTCGTGGGCGCAGGTCGACAACCGCCTGTCGTTGACCGACAGCGTCGCGAAGTATCTTCCGACGCTGCGCGGCACGCAGTTCGGCAACGTCAGCCTGCTCAATCTCGGCACTCATACGCCGGGCGGTCTGCCCTTGCAGGTGCCCGACGACATCGGCAACGACGCTCAGATGATCCGATGGTTCGCGGCCTGGCGTCCCGCTCATGCGCCGGGTACGGTCCGCACGTATGCGAACCCGGGCATCGGCGCGCTGGGCATGATCACGGCAAAGAGCATGGGACAGGATTTCACCGCGCTGATCGAGCGGCGGCTTTTTCCTGCGCTCGGCCTGAAGAACAGTTTCATCGACGTTCCTGCCAGTAGAGCGCCCGACTACGCGCAAGGCTATACGAAGACGGGCAAACCGATCCGCATGGCAGGCGGTGAGTTTGCGCCGGAGGCCTACGGCGTGAAATCGACGGCCGCCGACATGCTGCGCTTCATCGAAGCGAACATGAAGCAGGTCAAGCTCGACGCGCAACTGCAACGTGCGATCACCGACACGCATACGGGCTACTTCCGGGCAGGCCCGATGACGCAGGATCTGATCTGGGAGCAATACCCGTATCCCGTTTCGCTGGACGCGCTGATGGAAGGCAACGCGCCCGCGATGGCGCTCGATGCCACGCCCGTCACGAAGATCGAGCCGCCGCAAGCGCCGAAAGACGACGTATGGATCAACAAGACGGGCTCGACCAACGGTTTCGGTTCTTACGTGGCGTTCGTGCCGGCGAGGCGCATGGGCATCGTGATTCTCGGCAACCGGAACTTCCCGATCGCGGACCGGGTCGAGGCGGCGCACCGCATTCTGACGTCGCTGGATGGCGGCGGACAGTGACGGATGAACGGTACCGTCAACCGCAGGATGGCGCGTGACTTGACGCAGATCATGCGCGGCTTTCCGGCCGTGAACCGTGCGACCACATGACACAGTAATTAGCCATCCGTACTAGTTGCGAACCCTCGTCGCGGTGCGAAAATGAACGCAAGCGTTTCACTTTGACCGTACGAGGAGGTGCCATGTTTCCTGAGTATCGCGATCTGATCGCGCGTCTTAAGCAAGAAGACGCGCATTTCGCCCGGCTTTTCGAGCGCCACAACGAACTGGATCGTCAGGTTCACAACATGGAGACGGGCGTCGTGCACGGTGACAGCCACAGCATCGAAGTCCTCAAGAAAGAGAAGCTGCGGCTCAAGGACAGTTTGTACACCATCATCAGGCGGGCGGACGCATCCGCGTGACGTGCATGACGCCACGGTCTGCGTGCCGGGCGCAGCGATATCGCGCCTCAGGCGGGCCGTTCGAAAAAACAGAACAAACGGGAGGTCATCACGTTGACCGCGCAACAAGACAATTCAAAACAAGACAATTCAAGCGTTCAGGCGCAAGCGGCATCATCGCCTGTCTCCACTGCCGGGCAGCCGGATGCGCGCGGTGCTGCGCGGCAGGTGTCGCGTGGCGACGTGATTCCGGGGCGCACCGCGAAGTCGGCGGAACTCGCGCAAACCAGTCACGCCGTCGGCGCCGCTAACGATCTGCTCGCAAACACGGTGCAGTCGCTGATCGAGACGGGCGTAGCGCGAGACGGGGAGACGGCGCTCGATTCGCTGAAGACGCTGATGGACGGCATGTCCGCCGACGAGGTCAGCGCGCTGCGCAGCTTGCTGCTGGAAGGCAACCCCGCGGCATGGAGGCCCACCCGCAACCGTCATCCCGATGACGAACTCTCGCCCGCATGGCGCGAAGGCGGTTATCCGTATCTGAACCTGATGTCGCGCAAGGCATACGAGAAGCAGAAGTACCGCTTGCAGGTGGAGTTGCTGAAGTTGCAGGCCTGGGTGCGCGAAACAGGGCAACGCGTGATCATCCTGTTCGAAGGGCGCGACGCGGCAGGCAAGGGCGGGACCATCAAGCGCTTCATGGAGCACCTGAACCCGCGCGGCGCGCGCGTGGTCGCACTCGAAAAGCCGACGGAACAGGAGCGCGGACAGTGGTATTTCCAGCGCTACGTACAGCATCTTCCGACAGCGGGCGAGATCGTCCTGTTCGACCGCTCCTGGTACAACCGTGCGGGCGTCGAGCGGGTGATGGGTTTCTGCACGCCTGACGAATACGCAGACTTCATGCAGCAGGTGCCGGCGTTCGAGCGGCATCTCGCGCAGAGCGGCATCCACATCGTGAAGTTCTGGTTTTCGGTGAGCCGCGAGGAGCAGGTACGGCGTTTCAAGGAACGCAAGGTGCATCCGCTCAAGCAATGGAAGCTCAGCCCCGTCGATCTCGCGTCGCTGGACAAATGGGATGAGTACACGCAAGCCAAGGAGGCGATGTTCGCGCACACCGACACGGCCGACACGCCCTGGACTGTCGTGCGTTCCGATTGCAAGAAGCGAGCGCGGCTCAATGCGATGCGCTTCGTGCTGCATAAGCTGCCTTATGCGAACCGCGAGCTCGCCGTGATCGGCCCCGTGGACCCGATGATCGTCGGGCGGGCGCTCTAGCGCATCCCGGTGCAGCGAACGCAAAGCGCGCCGCAGGCGGCGCGCTTTCGCATGTCACCGTCCGCTACCGCGAACAGACCTTGTCGATGGCATTCAGCATCTTGCCGAAGAACGCATCCGCGAACTGCGAATCGAGCCAGCGCACGATCAACGCGATGCGCCGCTCCGGCTCGATCCACATGAACGAACTGCCCGCGCCGACGCCGAAGTAACTCGTTTCCGGCACGCCCGGAAACACGCGGCGCCCCGTGTTGAGCCACACCAGATAGCCGTAGTACGGCGCGAGCGCGCAGGGCGTTTGCATCCGTGCAATCCATTGCGCCGACAGCACCCGGCGTCCGTTCGCCATGCCGCCGTCGAGCAGCATCTGCGCGACTTTCAGCTGATCGTTCGCGCTCACCGACATGCCGCCGCCCCAGTGCGAGCCGCCCGGCACCGATTGCACGCGCGTGCCGTCGATGTCGATCCACGCGTCGTCATAGCCGACCCATTGCCAGTTCTCGCTGGCGCCGACCGGCCGCATGATGGCCTCGCGAAACACCTCGGGCAAAGGCTTGCCGAACAGATGCAGCAGCGCGAGCGACAGCTGGTTGATGCGCACGTCGTTGTATTCCCAGTACGTGCCGGGCGGCTGCAATGGGCGCAGCTCGCCCTTGTTGCCGTTGGGCGGCTCACCGAACGTCACGGCGCGATAGTGATCGGCCTGATCGGTCAGGCTGAAGCACTTGCCTTGCCATTCGCTCGTCTGCTGCAACAGCTGCGTCCAGGTGATGGGCGCGTTGTGCGGATCGTCGAAGCCGATACCGGGTACGCGCACGCGCACCGGCTCGTCGGGATCGGGCAGCAGGCCGCGATCGTGCGCGACGCCTGCCAGTATCGCGAGATAGGTCTTCGCGATACTGAACGTCAGGTCGGCGCGATCCGGCTCGCCCCAGCTCGCGAGCAGCCGGCCGTCGACAGCCACCGCGCCCGATACCGGTCCGCGGTCATGGATCGGTCCGAGCAACCGGTTCCACGGCGGCGGATCGTTCACATGCACGCCGAACTTGCCGTCGGCGTGGCGATCCCACGACGATTCGTGGTCGATCGAAAACTGGATGGCCTCGCGGATTTCCTGCGGCAAATCGTGTTGCATAGATGCGTGTTCCTTGCAGATGGATTCGACTCAATGTGCGTTCAGCCGCGCCCGTGCCCAGACCAGTGTCAGCAGGCTCACGACGGCGGCCATCATCAGATAGAGACCCGGCGCGAGGTTGTTGCCCGTCACGGCGATCAGCGACGCAACCGCCAGCGGCGTGAACCCGCCAAAAATCGTCGTACCGATGTTGTAGCCGAACGCCATGCCCGTGGTGCGCGTGCGGGGCGGGAAAAGCTCGCCCATCAGCGCGGGGATCGGCGCGAAGTACGTGGCCTTCAGCAGCGCGACCCACGTGACGGCGGCGAGCAGTGTCGGCAGCGAAGGGTGCGCGTTCATGAACATGAACGCCGGATAGACAGTCAGGAAAAACAGCGCGCCTGCGCCGAGCATGATGCGCGTGCGGCCCACCTTGTCCGACCAGTGTCCGACGATGGGCGTGAGCACCGTGACGACCAGCCCCGCGATCAGCGTCGCGATGAAGCCCGACGAAGGCGCCAGACCGAGTTGCCGCGACGCGTAGGTCGGCATGTAGAGAATCATGTAATTGGCCGTGGTGGTCAGCACCAGCGCGCCGATCGACGCCAGCACGCGCGACTTCTGCGTCGCGAGCATCTCGCGCACGGGGGAATGGGCTTTTTCGATGCGCTCGAATTCGGGCGTCTCGTCGATGCGCCGGCGAATGTACAGCCCGACAGGGCCAATCAGCATGCCGAACAGGAACGGAATGCGCCAGCCCCAGCCTTCCAGTTGCGGTTGCGTCAACATGCCCGTGAGCACTGCGCCGAACGCCGACGCGAGCAGCGTGCTGGCGCCCTGGCTGGAGAACTGCCAGCTCGACATGAAGCCGCTGCGCTCCGGCGCGTGTTCGATCAGGAACGCCGTCGAGCTGCCGAACTCCCCGCCCGCCGAAAAGCCTTGCAACAACCTCGACGCGAAAATGCCGATCGGCGCGAGCAATCCGATCGACGCGTAGGTGGGCATCAGCGCGACCATTCCGGTGCCGAGCGTCATCATCGCGATCGACAGCGTCAGCGACGCCTTGCGGCCCTTGCGGTCGCTATACGAGCCGAGCACGAGCGCGCCGATGGGCCGTGCGAGATAGGACAGCGCGAACGTGCCGAGCGTGAGCAGCAGCGAAATCGTCGCGTCATGGGCGGGAAAGAACAGTTTCGACAGCGTGGTCGCGAAGTAGCCGTAGGCGATCAGGTCGTAGAACTCGAGCGCATTGCCGATCGATGTCGCGATGATCAGGCGCGAGACGCGCTTGCCCGGGACGGGCGGCGAAACCACTTCGTGTGACGGATGACCCGGATGGTGCGCGGTGACGGAATCCATGTTCATTGCGACTTCCTTATGCAAGGGTTGTCGAAGCATGCGGTGCGGGATTGGTTGCGTGGCTGTCCTGCGTGCCCAGATCCCAGAAGAGTCCAGCCATGATGCGAAGTCCGTCGCGCACGACGGGGCCCAGCAGATGCTCGTTCGGCGCGTGCTGCGAGCAGCCGGGATACGAGTGCGGCACCCATAGCGTCGGCATGCCGAGCACGTCGGCGAAGACGTCGTTGGGTAGCGTGCCGCCGAGGTTCGGCAGCAGCACGGGTTCGTCGCCTGTCGTCTGACGCAGCGAGCGCAGCGCCCACTGCACCCACGCGTTGTCGGGATCGACGCGGGTCGCGGGCGCGCCGCGCTCCACCTTCAGCTCGACCATGCCGAAGCCGTGCCTGTCCAGATGTTCGCGGACGACGGGTTCCAGCTGCTGCCAGTCGGTGCCGACCACGAAGCGGATCTGCATGAACGCGACGGCCGACGGCGGAATCGCGTTGACGGGCTTGTCGGGGTTGCCGGTGCGAAACGCGAGCACTTCGAGGTTGTTCCAGCCGAACACGCGCTCGGTGGGCGTGAGGCCAGGCTCGCCGTAGTCGGTATCGACGGTGGGTTCGCCGGGATTGCCGCCCACGGCGATGCCGGCGAGTGCGCGGCGCACGGAGTCGGGAATGGGCGGCGGACGCAGCCCTTCGACGAGTATCTTGCCGTTCGCATCGACCATCGACGCAATCGCGTTGGCGAGCACGACGCCTGGATTGCGCAGCAGCCCGCCCCAGTTGCCTGAATGATGGCCGCCTTCACGCAGCGTCAGTTCGAGCTTGAAATTGACGAGGCCGCGCGAGCCGAGAAAAAGCGTCGGACGATGCGCGGACAGGCGCGGGCCGTCGGAGGCGATCAGCACATCGGCGGCGAGTTCGTCGCGCCGTTGCGTGCACAGTGCGTGCAGACCTGGCGAGCCGACTTCCTCGCCCGTTTCGAACAGCAGTTTCAGGTTGAAGCCGAGCTTGCCGCCGCGCGCGTCGAGCACGGCTTTCAGTGCGGCGAGATTGATGCTGTGCTGGCCTTTGTTGTCGGCGGTGCCGCGGCCGTACCAGCGTTCGCCGTCGACGGTGACGTCCCACGGCGTGAGGCCGTCGCGCCACTGCGCGTCGTAGCCGCGCACGACGTCGCCGTGGCCGTAGCTGAGCACCGTGGGCAGGGCATCGTCTTCGTGGCGATGCGCGATGAGGAACGGGCCCGCGCCCTTCGCCGGGTTGTCGACGACGCGGCAGGTGAAGCCCCATTGGGTGAGGAGCGGCGTCAGTTCGTCGTCGAGATAGCCGCGCAGGCGTGCGCCGCTGTCGGCTTCCTGGCTTTCCGTGCGATATGCGACGCGGCGGCGCAGATCGTTGAGGAAGCGGCCGGAGTCGTATTGGCCGGCTGCGTTTTGAATGGCGATTTCACGAGTCAATGGGTGATCTCCTGCTTCTCGCGCGGCAGCGCGCACATCCGTGGGGGTAGTAGTCGAATCGATCGTGCCGTCGCCGATATTTCTGCACAATTACAATATTTGCCACGAATCGTTGCCGGAACGGCAAAGCGGCCATGGACAACACAGCACTGCGTTACTTTCTGGAAGTGGCCCGCAGCGGGTCGCTGAGCAAGGCCTCGGAGCGGCTATTCGTCGCCGTGTCGGCGCTGAGCCGGCAGATCGGCAAGCTCGAGGAGGAACTCGGCACGCCGTTATTCGAGCGGCGTCCGCGCGGCATGGTGCTGAGCGATGCGGGACGGCTGCTGGCCGACTACGCGCGGCGCAGCGTGCTGGAAACCGAGCGTGTGATCGGCGAGATTCGCGGACTGGCCGAGGAGGGCCGGGCGACGATCCGCGTCGCCAGTTCCGAAGGCGTCGCGCCGCATTTTCTGCCGCAGGTGTTCGCGCATTTCCTGAAAACGTATCCGTCGACGCATTTTCAGCTCGACGTCTCCGCGCCTTCCGTGGCGACACAGCGGGTGAGGGAAGGGACGACCGATATCGCCGTGTGTTTCAGCCTGGCGCCGGAGAAGGAGATCAATGTGCACTATTCGCAGCGCGCGCCGATTTTCGCGCTGGTGCGGCGCGGGCATCCGCTGGCGGCGCGCGAGTCGGTGTCGTTGAAGGATCTCATGCCATGGCCGCTCGCCATGGACAACCAGGGCGTGACGATCCGGCAGCTGTTCGATATTTCATGCAGCCTCGAAGGGCTGATCTTCGAGCCGGTGTTTGTCAGCAACTATCACGCCGCGCTGCAGAGCTTCGTGCGGCACACGGATGCCGTCACGCTAACGGGCTATCTGACGGTGCGCAGCCGGCTCGACGTCGACGGATTGGCAGCGGTGCCGATTACGAATGCGGAATTGCATCAGCGCACGCTCCAGGTTCAGACCATGGCGGGCCGCACGCTGCCGCATACGATGCAGGTGTTTCTCGATCTGTTGATGCGGGCGATCGAAGAGCCGGAGGTGGTGGATTGAGCACGCTGTCGTAGCAGGTGTTGAGCTTGCGTAGCGAACGCTGAGGTCTCTTTAGCCCAACACGCCCCACAACACCAGCGTCCCCACCAGCCCCACCACCGAAACGATAGTCTGCAGAATCGACCAGACGAACACCGTCTGCTTCAGTTGCAGTCCGAAGTATTCGCGGACCATCCAGAAGCCCGCGTCGTTGACATGGCAGAAGAACACCGAACCCGCGCCGATGGCGAGTGCCATCAACGAATTGTGCGTCGCTGACAGCCCTGCGACGACAGGCGCCACGATGCCCGCTGTCGTCGTGGTGGCGACCGTGGCCGAGCCCGTCGCCTGACGCAGCGCGACGGCGATCAGCCACGCGAGCAACAGCAGCGGCATGTGCGCGCCGACGGCAATCTTGCCGATCGTGGTGCTGATGCCGGCGGCGACGAGCGTCTGTTTCAGACCGCCGCCCGCGCCGATCGTCAGCAGCAGCGCCGCGATGGGCGGCAGGCTCTTGCGCAAGATGCCGCCGACGCGATCGCGCGACATGCCGCGCGACCAGCCGAGCGCGACGATCGCGAAAATCACCGTCAGGCCGAGTGCGATGATCGGCTCGCCGAGAAAGTCGAGCGTGTCGAACAACAGCGTGTCCTTTGCAAGCGCGAGTTTCGCCACCGTGCGGCCGAGCATCAGCACGACGGGCATCAGAATCGTCACCAGCGATATGGTGAAGCCGGGCAGTTCGGTTTGCGTCGACCCGGCGCGAAACAGCTTGCCCATTTCCTCCGGTTCGGCGATCCGCATGCGCTTGGACAGCGCGATGCCATAGAGCGGCCCCGCGAGGATCACGGCGGGAATCGCGACGATCAGCCCGAGGCCGAGCGTGATGCCGAGATCGGCATGCAGCGCGCTCACCGCGATCAGCGGACCCGGATGCGGCGGCAATAGCGCGTGCAGCGTGGTCATGCCGGCGAGCGCGGGAATCGCGATACGCAGGATCGGCTGCTGCGAGCGGCGTGCCATCACGAAGATGATGGGCACCATCATCACGAGACCCACTTCGAAGAACAGCGGCAAGCCGATGATGATCGCGACGAGCGCCATCAACCAGGGCAGGCGGCGTGGGGTGGAATGTTCGAGGATCGTCGACACGAGCCGGTCGGCCGCGCCCGAATCGGCCATCAGCGCGCCCAGCATCGCGCCGAGCGCAATGATGATGCCGACGTCGCCTAGCAGCGCGCCTGCGCCTTTGCTGAACGAGCTGGCGACGACGTCGAGCGGAAGCTGCGCGGCGAAGCCCGCAGCGAATGTGCCTATCAGGATCGACAGGAACGGCGCGAGCTTGAGCGCGCTGATGAAGACGATGATCAGCGCAAGGCCGAGCGCGCACGAGAGAACGAGGCGTGTGTCGTGGGCGGACCACGGGGTCAGGGCGGCAGTGAGATGCACGGGATGTCTCTTTCTGTTCGAGCGTAGGTGATGTGTTGGAGGAGCCGAAGGTGCGTGCTGGAAGCGCGGCGGGTGGCGCAGCGCGAGCGATGGTAACAGCGGCTGCTTTCAGATGCCTGCTGGCGGGCAAAGGTGAGATGCGCGCAATGCCCGGCTGCCAGTTAAAAATCAATACATGGACTTATCAATTATTTATCGATAGATTTAAACATCGGTGAAATGCGGCAATCAGATTGCATTTTCTTACCATTATAAGAATGGGAAAGATAAATGTACCGGTTACAGCTTGCAGCTTTAACAGTCGACCCCGTAAAATCCGCAGGCCTGTATTCCGGGAACAGCTAGAATTGGGCACTTGGGGCGCATTCGCGAGAGGGATGCGCCCCATTTCACATGAAGCACTGCATCATAAAAATTACGGACGCCATTACAGGGAAGATTGGGAAAGCATTTAAATGGTGGTTTAAACGCAACGACAAAGTCGCAAAACCGATTCAATCAGATATTCTCCGCGCCACGATAGCATTCGTTATCGGAAAATGGAGAAAAGATGAAAAAGCTCGTACTCTCGACCCTCTCGCTCGCGTTGTTCGGCACGGCCGGTGCCGCGCACGCTCAGAATTCAGTCACGCTCTACGGCCTGCTCGACACGGGCCTGACGTACTCCAGCAATTCTGGCGGTCATAGCAACATCCAGCAGGCCAGCGGCATCCTGAACGGCAACCGTTGGGGCCTGCGCGGCTCGGAAGATCTCGGCAACGGTCTGAAGGCGATCTTCACTCTGGAAAGCGGCTTCAATCTGTCGACGGGCAACATGGGCCAGAATAGCCGCCTGTTCGGCCGTCAGGCATTCGTCGGGCTCTCGAGCAACCAGTACGGTTCCGTCACGCTCGGCCGCCAGTACGACAATCTCGTCGACAATCTGGGCCCGCTCGCGCTGAACGGCACACAATACGGCGGCACGCTCGCCTCGCACCCGTACGACAACGACAATCTGAACAACTCGTTCCGCGTCAGCAACTCGGTCAAGTATCAGAGCGTCGATTACGCAGGCTTCAAGGTCGGCGCGATGTACGGCTTCTCGAACGAAGCGGACGGCTTCGCGGACAACCGTGCGTATAGCGTTGGCGCGACGTACACGTTCGGCGGCCTGAAGGTTGCGGCGGCTTACCTGCAACTGAACGGCGCAGGCACGAGCAACTCGAGCGGCGCCGTCAGCAGCGACGCGACCTTCACGGCTTCGCGTCAACGCACGTACGGCGCGGGCGTCAGCTATGCGTTCGGCCCGGCTAACGTCGGCTTCGTGTTCACGCAGACGCAGCTCGCGAATGCGACGTCGATCGGCGCATCGGCGTCGGGCACGTCGAGCGGCTTCACGCTGAACGGCAACGGCGCGCACTTCACCAACTTCGAAGTGAACGGCCGTTACGCGCTCACGCCGGCATGGACGCTGTCGGGTGCGTACACGTACACCGATGCAAGCCTGCAAGGCGTCGATCCGAAGTACCACCAGGTCACGCTGCAAACGGATTACGCACTGTCCAAGCGCACTGACGTGTATGCCGAAGCGGCGTATCAGCATGTCGGCAGCACGGGCAATTCGGGCATTACCGCGCATATCGTCGGCGTAAGCGCTTCGTCGTCGGATTCGCAAGTAGTCGGCACCGTCGGCATCCGTCACCGCTTCTAAGGCTGCTTCTAAGGCCGCTTTTAAGGCCGATTTAAGGCCGCTTCTAAGCGGCAACGTCCAGGCGAGACTTGCCGCGCGCGCCGCACGCGACGCCGTGACAGTCGCGCGCGCGGGTTTCGCCGGCGTCTGCGAACGCGTGTTCCGTGTAGAGCGGGGCGCGCGTTATTGCATTCCGGGCGGGCAGCCGGATGGACCTGTGAGTGCTCAGGGCACGCAGCTATAATCGCGCTCGACCGTCGCAAAGGAAGCCCGCTCGTGAAAACAATCCATGTCGTTGCGCTCGCCGCGCTCGTGCTCGTGCTCGCAGGATGCTCGTCTGCCGAAAAGGAGGCGCGCCAGGCGCAGGAGTACTCGCATAACGAAACCAGCCTTGCCGCAGCGCAGCGCAATGCGGCCGTCGATTGCGACGGTGCGCAGTGCGACGCCGCGTGGGCGGCGACGAAGCGCTATGTCGAACAGCATTCGGATACCTCCGTCACGCGCGCGGACGCCGTGTCGATCGAAACCGATGTGCCTTACAGTTCGGGCAAGGTGTCGTTCTCGGCGACGCGCGTCGCGCGACCGGGTGGCGCGACGCTTACGCTGTTTGCACAATGTCGTGGCATGTATGGGCCGGACAACGCAAAGGGCTCGGATTACGACGACTGCGCCAGCAAAATCCTGAAGACGCAGAATGGGTACGTCGCGTTTATCAGGAAGCAGGTGTCGGGGCAGTAAGTCGAGGCGGCGAGCAGCTTCGCCGACGGCTTCAAAGCCCGACCAGCTGTTCAGAAACTGGCGAAAGGTTTCTTGCGTATCAGCGCGTGATCGTTAGCATTGCTGCCGGCCCGGGCCGTGGCATAGCGGGGCGTCGTCGGGCACTGTCGCGAGCGTCGCCTCCCATTCTTCGCGGGACAGTGCTGGCGTCACGGTGAAGTGGACGAGATTGCCAGATCGCGTTGATAGAGACGACACTCTGGTTTCGGCGAGCATCGATTTTCCTTTAATTGCCCTTGCCCAGATCACGCAGGCGCTTGCCGGCCATCAGGTCGTTACCCAGCTTCTCGAGGGAGACACCGCGCGTCTCGGGTACATAAAAGAACACCACGATCGCAAAGATCACGTTGAGCACGGCATACAGCACGAAGGTGTTTGCTTCGCCAACCGTGGACAACAGGCTGAGGAACGTTGCCGCGACAGCCATGTTGGCCACCCAGTTGACCAGGGTCGAGACAGCGATGCCGAAGTCGCGTCCCTGCTGGGGTTGAATCTCCGAGCAGAGAATCCACACCAGCGGACCCGCGGACATGGCGAAGCCTGCGATGAAAAGCAGCAGCGCCGCGACGGCCAGAACCTGTGCCGTGAGACCCGCCACACCCGCATGCAGAAGAAACCCGAGCGAGCACATGCCGAATGCCATGACCGCGCATCCCGCATAGAGAATCGGTTTGCGGCCCCAGCGATCGACGAAGGCGATGGCGCCAAAGGTTGCCACGACGTTGACGAGGCCGACGATGACGGTAGCCCACAATTGCTGCTCATGGGTGCCGAAGCCGGCCAGTTCGAAGATGCGCGGCGCGTAGTACATCACGACGTTGATGCCGGTGAGTTGCTGGAAGATCTGCAGCACGACGCCGAGCAGCACGGAACGACGAAAGTTCGGGTTCTTGCGCAGCAGGCTCCAGCCTCGCTGGGGGCGCGTGCTGTCTTCGGTGACCTGTTCGAGTTCGGCTTGCACGTCGGCGGGGTTGCCGTGAAGGCGCTGGAGGACGGCGCGGGCTTCCGCTGCACGGTTGCGCTGGAGCAGCCAGCGCGGGCTGTCGGGGAGAGCAAGCACGCCTGCCAGAAAGAACGCGGCCGGGATCGCGATCACGCCCAGCATCCAGCGCCAGTCGGCCACATAGGAAAGGCCGATGTTCGACAGGAAGGCGGCCAGAATCCCGACGGTAATCATCAGTTGATACGTGGAGATCATGGCCCCGCGCACCTGGCGCGGCGCTACCTCCGACAGGTAAAGCGGCGCCGTGAAGGACGCCATGCCGACCGCAAGTCCCAGCAGCAAGCGTGCGCCGATCAGATCGGCCGGGCTGCCCGCGAGCCCCGACCAGAGCGAGCCGACGATGAACAGTGTCGCCGCCAGCGCCAGCGCGTAGCGGCGTCCGAGTCGCCATGACAGCCAGCCGGCACCCAGTGCGCCGATCGCCGCGCCGACCATCATCGAACTGACGATCCATTCCTGCGAGCGGTCGTTCAGAACGAAATGCTTCGCGATAAAGGGCAGGGCGCCTGAAATCACGCCGATATCGAGACCGAACAACAGGCCGGCGAGCGCCGCCATGAGGCAGACGAAGAGCCCGTAGCGTCTGGATCTCGATTGGGTGGGGGCGCTGCAGTCGGTGAGGGTGCTCATTTGATGTGTCTCCAGGGTGCTTCACATACCAGTCATGGTTGCGGTCGGGCACTTTCGCATCGATCGCCATTTGTGTCCATGATCGAATATGAGAATTAGCGCTGGATGACGGCACTGGATCATTTCCCGCCGCGTGCGATGCTCATTCGAAGCTAATTCACGGGACTTAATCTACTTCACATCAGCGGTGCATGTGAAGCGGGTTCACCGAACCTACGTCATGTGCACTGTGTCGGGTGGCGGCGCCATACGGCGAACGCCGCCCTTTACACGACAAGGAGCACATCATGTTTGCACGCATTTCCCACCTTCTCGGAAAAATGGTTGCTAGCCGTGACGTTTCGTTGCACGGCGACTATCTCGCGTCGTCGAGCGATCTGGCTGATCTCGAACGCCGCATGCGGCAGGTCGATGAGGAAGACCACGCGTATCGCATGCCGTTTTGCGGAGCGGTATCTCGCGATCAGAATTCGTTTGGGTCGAAGCATTGAGGGCTGGACTGCCGAACCAGCAATGTCGCACGTTCAGCCCACGGGCCTGCGGCGTTGAGC
>NZ_JAGUUD010000049.1:0-58375 GCF_020177535.1 Paraburkholderia sp. XV
GCGGCAAAGAAAAGTAGGTGCCGCCCCGCACAGGGGCGACGCCTGAAGCACGCTACCGTAACGCGGATGCCAGCGCAAAGGCATGAACACCGACCGGCGGCGCCAGAACCACAAAAACGAATCGCGGATGCCAACGAACAGCAAACAAAACCAACCCAACCCTACCCGCGAAAGCAAAACCTCAACTCACAATCAACCGCTCAGGCGCCAACACACCCTCACCCACTCTAGCGACCCCAAGCAGTTTCCCTTCACTCGCATAAACCCGCGCACGCGTACCCTGCAGCACACTCTCATCCACAGCCAGATCAGCAAGCCGTAACCGCTGACCATGGAGAAAACGGCGAGCCGCATCAGCATCGAGCTGAACAGAAGGAAACGTCGACAGCAATGCATCAACAGGCTGAATCCACGCGTCGCGCTCGTCAGGCAGCGCATCGGACAACGCATCCAGCGTCACCGAATCAGCAAGCGTCAACGCGCCGACGCCCGTGCGCCGCAGCATCACGAGATGCGCACCACACCCGAGCGCCTCGCCGATATCCTCGGCCAGCGTACGGACATACGTCCCCTTACTACACGTCACGCGAAACGTCACATCCGGCAACGCACAAGCGAGCACCTCGAGCACATGAATCGTCACCTGACGCCCTTCGCGCTCGACCGTCTGCCCAGCGCGCGCATACTCGTACAACGGCTTACCGTCACGCTTGAGCGCCGAATACATCGGCGGCACCTGAACGATCTCGCCACGAAATTGCACGAGCGCCTGCTCGACGGCAGCCTGATTGCACGTCACGTCGCGCGTTTCGATAGCTTCGCCTTCGGCATCGCCCGTCATCGTGCGAATCCCGAGCCGCATCGTGGCTTCGTACGTCTTGTCCGCCTCCAGCAAATCCTGCGAAAACTTCGTCGCTTCACCAAAACAGAGCGGCAAAAGACCTGACGCGAGCGGATCCAGCGTGCCCGTATGGCCCGCCTTCTTCGCGAGATACAGACGCTTTGCGCGAATCAGCGCGTCGTTGCTCGACAGACCAACCGGCTTGTCGAGCAGCAGCACGCCGTCCAGCGCGCGGCGCGGCACCTTCGGACGTTGATTCTGAGTCATATATGCGCGTGCCTCGACCTGCGATCAGTCGTCTTTCGCGCGCGAAGCGTTCGCCTCGTCGATCAGGCGCGACATCTCGACCGCGCGCTCGATCGTCTTGTCGTAATGGAAATGCAGCGTCGGCACCGTGTGAATATGCAGGCGCTTGAACAACAGATTGTGCAAATGGCCCGCAGCGTGATTGAGCGCGTCCTGCGTCTGATGCGGATCGCCCGTCAGCGTCGTGAAATAGACCTTCGCGTGGGCATAGTCAGGCGTCAGTTCGACGCTCTGAAACGTGACGATACCGATGCGCGGGTCTTTGACCTCGCGGATCAGATCAGACAGATCGCGTTGAATCTGATCGGCGATCTGCACATTGCGATTGGGAGAAGTACGTTTCTTAGGCATGGTGAATCCGTGATCCAAACGACCGAATAGGCAAAGTGTTCGCGCATTCGGCGGCAGCGAGCCACGGACTCCAACGCAAACACCACAAACAATCGATGCAAAAAACAAAGGGGCGGGACCGGGCTTCAGCGCCCGCCCCGCCCCTCATGCGCCTGACGCCTGAATTACAGCGTACGCGCGACTTCCGTGACTTCGAAGACTTCGAACTGATCGCCTTCCTGGACGTCGTTGAAGTTCTTCACCGACATACCGCACTCGAAGCCTTGGCGCACTTCCTTGACGTCGTCCTTGAAGCGCTTGAGCGAATCGAGCTCGCCCGTGTGGATGACGACGTTGTTGCGCAGCACGCGCACCGACGACGAACGCTTGACCACACCGTCCGTGACCATACAGCCCGCCACCGTACCGACCTTCGGCACCTTGAAGACCTGACGGACTTCGACCATGCCCGTGACGACTTCGCGCTTCTCCGGCGCCAGCATGCCGGACATCGCCGCTTTCACCTCATCCACTGCGTCATAGATGATGTTGTAGTAACGGATGTCGATGCCGTTGGTTTCGGCCAGCTTGCGCGCCTGGGCATCCGCACGCGTGTTGAAGCCGATGATGACCGCCTTCGACGCCGTTGCCAGATTGACGTCCGACTCGCTGATGCCGCCGACCGCGCTGTGCACGATCTGCACGCGCACTTCGTCGTTCGACAGTTTGAGCAGCGACTGCACCAATGCTTCCTGCGAACCCTGCACGTCGGCCTTGACGATGAGCGGCAGGTACTGCACTTCGCCTTCGCCCATCTGTTCGAGCATGTTTTCCAGCTTCGCGGCCTGCTGCTTCGCCAGCTTCACGTCGCGGAACTTGCCTTGACGGAACAATGCGACTTCGCGCGCCTTGCGGTCGTCCGGCATGACGATGACTTCTTCGCCAGCCGCCGGCACTTCCGACAGACCCTGGATTTCCACCGGGATCGACGGGCCTGCCGCCTTGGTCGGCTTGCCGGTCTCGTCGAGCATGGCACGCACGCGGCCGTAGGCGCTGCCTGCGAGCACGACGTCGCCGCGGTTCAGCGTACCCGACTGGACGAGGATCGTTGCAACCGGACCCTTACCCTTGTCGAGCTTCGCTTCGATCACGAGGCCCTTGGCCGGCGCTTCGACCGGTGCCTTCAGTTCCAGCACTTCCGCCTGCAGCAGCACGTTTTCGAGCAGATCGTCGATACCCGCGCCCGTCTTGGCCGACACCGACACGAACGGCGAATCGCCGCCGTATTCTTCCGGCACCACGCCTTCCGCGACGAGTTCCTGCTTCACGCGGTCCGGATTCGCGTCCGGCTTGTCGATCTTGTTGATCGCCACGACGAGCGGCACGCCGCCCGCCTTCGCGTGCGAGATTGCTTCCTTCGTCTGCGGCATCACGCCGTCATCCGCTGCAACGACCAGAATCACAATGTCGGTTGCCTTCGCACCACGCGCACGCATTGCCGTGAACGCTTCGTGACCCGGCGTATCGAGGAACGTGATGACGCCGCGCGGCGTTTCGACGTGATACGCGCCGATGTGCTGCGTAATGCCGCCCGCTTCGCCAGCCGCAACCTTCGCGCGACGGATGTAGTCGAGCAACGACGTCTTGCCGTGGTCGACGTGACCCATGACCGTGACGACGGGAGGACGCGGCAGCAGCGGCGCGTCGGAGACTTCGCCTTCGACCAGCATCGCTTCCGGATCGTCCAGCTTTGCCGCGACGGCATGGTGGCCCAGTTCTTCGACGACGATCATCGCCGTTTCCTGGTCCAGCATCTGGTTGATCGTGACCATCTGGCCAAGCTTCATCATCACCTTGATGACTTCCGAAGCCTTCACCGACATCTTGTGAGCAAGGTCGGCCACCGTCACGGTTTCCGGCACGTGCACTTCACGCACGATCGGCTCGGTCGGCGCCTGGAAGGTCGTGGCTTCCTGATGCTTGCCACGGCCCTTCGGACCGCCGCGCCAGCCACGATCGACGCCACCGCTCGAGTCGCCGCGCGTCTTGATGCCACGGCGCTTCGCTGCGTCGTCCTGCCAGCCACCCTTGCCGCCCGCCTTCTTCTTGTCGGCGCCGGGACCTGCCGGTTGCGCAGCCGCTGCCGGTTGCGCCGTTGCGGGCGCCGGCTTCTTCGCGGCGGGACGCGCCGACGTTTCGCCAGCCGGACGCGCCGGCTTGTGCAGCGTGCCCTTCGCTTCAGCGGGCTTGGCCGCCTCGACGGGCTTCGGTGCCGGTTCCGGCGCCTTCACCTGCGCCTTGCGCGGCGTGTTCATCATTTCGCGGATCGCGCGCGCTTCGGCTTCGGCCTTGGCGCGGCGCTTTGCGATTTCTTCCTGTTCGAGGCGCGTCTTCTCGGCCTGCTCGCGTGCAGCGTCTTCAGCCTTCTTCGCCGCTTCGCGCTGCGCTGCGCGCTCGGCCGCCGCGCGCTCTTCGTCCTGCGACGACGCACGTTCCTGCTCGGCCTGCTCGCGAGCTGCCGCTTCGGCTACCGCCGCCGCGCGCTTCTTCGCCGCTTCCTCTTCGGCGCGGCGACGCTCCGCCTCGGCCGCCTGTTCGCGTGCCTGACGCTCGGCTTCTTCGGCTGCGAGACGGTCCTGGCGCTCCTTCAGCTCCTGGGCCTGCTTCTCGAGCAGCTCCGCCTCGTGACGCGCTTCTTCCTCGCGACGCTGAAGTTCGAGTTCTTCCGCTGCGACCACATTGTTCGATGCTTCCGCGCCTTGCTCGACGGCTTCGTCACGGCGGACGAACGTACGCTTCTTGCGCACCTCGACCTGAATGGTACGAGCTTTACCCGTCGCGTCGGACTGCTTGATCTCCGACGTATGCCGCTTGGTCAGCGTGATCTTGCGCTTGTCGGCATCGTTCGAGCCGTGTGACTTGCGCAAGTGGTCAAGCAGACGCGCCTTGTCCGTTTCGGACAAGGCATCGTCCTCACTCGCTTTCTGAACACCCGCTGCGTGCAACTGCTCGAGCAGCACGCCTGCAGGCATCTTCAGTTCCGCGGCAAATTGGGCTACGTTGTTACTCGCCATTCATTCCTCTTAATGCAAGGACCAATTCCTTGCGGTTAGCATCGGGTCATGCAGCCTTACGGCCGCGATCAGGTCAGTGGTTCATGGTCTTGGATCTCATTGAAACCAGTGTTCACGGGCCTTCATAATCAACGCCTTGGCGGCGTCTTCATTCATGCCGGTCATCTCGACCAGCTCGTCGACGGCCAGTTCTGCCAGCTCGTCGCGTGTATGGATCTGATGTTCAGCCAGCTTCGCGAACAGCTCGTCGTCCATACCGTCGAGACTCTTCAGGTCGAGTGCAACGCCTTCGACCTTCTCCTCGTTCGCAATCGCCATCGTCAGCAGGGCATCACGAGCGCGGTTACGCAGTTCGTGAACCGTGTCTTCGTCGAATGCTTCGATTTCGAGCATCTCGTTGAGCGGCACGTAGGCAATCTCTTCGAGACTCGTGAAACCTTCGTCGATCAGGATGTCGGCGACTTCTTCGTCGACATCGAGACGCGCCATGAACAGGTCGCGCAGTACGCTGCGTTCCTGGTTCTGCTTTTGCGCAGACTCGTCCGGCGTCATGATGTTGATCTGCCAGCCGGTCAGTTCGCTGGCAAGACGCACGTTCTGGCCGCTGCGGCCGATGGCGACGGCCAGTTCGTTTTCGTCGACGACGACGTCCATCGAATGCTTTTCTTCATCGACGACGATCGACTGGACGGCTGCCGGCGCGAGCGCGCCGATCACAAACTGGGCGGGATCTTCCGACCATAGCACGATGTCGACGTTTTCGCCACCGAGCTCGTTACGCACGGCCTGCACGCGCGAGCCGCGAATGCCGACGCAGGTGCCGATGGGATCGATGCGCTTGTCGTAGGCGACCACGCCGATCTTCGCACGCACGCCTGGATCGCGCGCCGCCGCCTTGATTTCCAGCAGGCCCTGCTCGATTTCCGGCACTTCCATTTCGAAGAGCTTCATCAGGAACTCGGGCGCCGTGCGCGACAGTTCGATCTGCGGACCGCGCGCGGTGCGATCGACCTTGCCGATGTAGGCGCGCACACGGTCGCCGACGCGCAGGTTTTCCTTCGGAATCAGCTGGTCGCGGCGCAGCAGCGCTTCGACACGGCCCGATTCGACGATGAAGTTGCCCTTGTCGAGACGCTTGACGGTGCCCGTCATGATGCTTTCGCCGCGCTCGAGGAAATCGTTCAGGATCTGCTCGCGTTCCGCGTCGCGCACCTTCTGCAGGATCACCTGCTTGGCAGCCTGCGCGCCGATACGGCCGAATTCGATGGACGGAACGGGTTCTTCCAGGAAGTCGTCGATCTGCGCGTCGGCCTTCTGCTCACGCGCTTCGAACAGCAGGATTTCCTGATCCGGCTCCTGCAGCCCGGCTTCGTCGGGCACGACTTTCCAGCGACGGAACGTCTCGTGCTCGCCGCTTTCACGGTCGATATGAACGCGGATGTCCGCGTCTTCGTCGAAGAGTTTCTTGGATGCAGACGCGAGCGCTGCCTCGAGCGCGGCAAACACCACGTCCTTGTCGACATTTTTTTCGCGTGCCAGCGCATCCACCAGCATCAACACTTCGCGACTCATTGTTTGCGGCTCCTAAAGTCAACTTTCGGAACGAGGCGTGCCTTGTCGATATCCGCGAGCGTGAAATCCAGCATCGCGGCGCCTTCCTTCCCTTCAAATTCCAGACCGATCGTTTCGCCTTCGGGCGCATGCAGGATGCCCCGGTACGATTTCCGTCCGTCCAATGGCTTTTTCAATGTGATGACCGCCTCGCTACCCGCAAAGCGTTCGAAGTCCGCCAGTTTTTTCAGCGGACGGTCGAGACCCGGCGACGATACTTCAAGACGCTCGTAATCGATGTTTTCGACCGTCAGTACGTGCTGGAGCTGACGGGTAACTTTTTCGCAGTCTTCGATCCCGATGCCGGCGGGCTGGTCGATATACACGCACAGCATGCCGCGCCCGGTGCGCTCGAGATCGACGAGCTCATAGCCGAGGCCCACGACCGTGGTTTCAATCAGTTCCGTCAGTTGCACAGTGCCCTCTAAGATGTTCGCGCGACAAGCCTTCGCGATACACCCGCGGGCTGCGCGCCAAGCCGGCGCACGTTCGTGCTACCCGAGATGCCGATCCACATAAACTAAGCGGCAAAAAAAAATGGGCGAAACGCCCATCATCTTATTGCCGGTGGTCGCACCTGAGCCGCACATGAAACCGCACGCCCAGTGACTTCGTGATTGTAGCCATTTTTCACGATGAACGCAAACCGCCGACCGGCCACTGACGCCCATTTGCGGCTGATTCCGCCGCAATCAAGGCGAGAAACCGGGCGTTTTACCGCATTTCCCGCTGACGGCCCCGCGCGACACAAACGCCGAAGCGCCGCAAGCAGCGCGGGCCCAACGCAAACCGGGGCGCGAACGCCCCGGTCATTCAATCATGCAGCGCGGCGGGCAGATCGAGACTGCCCGCGACGACAACGCGATCAGCGTCCGCGCGAACGGTTGCGCGGCGCGCCGCCGCTGCGATTGCCGCCGCCGGCGCCAGCATTGCCGCCCGTGCGATTGCCGCCGTTGTTCGAACGGTTGCCACCCGGCGCACCGTTCGGCGTGCGGCCACCGCCGCTGCCGCCGCGCTTCGGGTTGGCGCCCGCACCCGCGCGGTTGCCCGAAGGCGCGCGATTGCCGTCGACGTCGCCGCGACCCGGACGGCCACGCCCTTCGCCGCGATTGGGTTGCCCGTTGCCGAAGCCGCCGCCCACGCCAGAATTCAACGCGCCGAAGGCACCGGCGCCCTTACCGCCACGCCGGTTCTGGCCGCCGCCTCGCGGTTGCTGCTGATCGAAACGTCCGTGCGACATCAGCACCGGCTCGCGGTTGATGAAGCCCATCGACGTCTGCATCGGATCAGGCTGACGACGCTCCGGCTCGCCGCGGCGTCCGCCCTTCTCCTCGGTCGGCGCCTTCAGGCCCACCGATGCCAGCAGGCTGCGCACCTGATTGTCCTCGAGCTCTTCCCAACGGCCGCGCTTCAGGCCGCGCGGCAGCGTGATCGGACCGTGACGCGTGCGGATCAGCCGGCTGACCATCAGGCCGACGGCCTCGAACATCCGGCGCACTTCGCGGTTGCGCCCTTCAGCCAGCGCAACGTGATACCAGTGATTCGTACCCTCGCCGCCGCCGTCGCGAATGCGCAGAAAGTTCGCCGGGCCGTCCTCCAGCTCGACGCCGTGCAACAGCTTTTGCCGGTTGCCTTCCGCCAGTTCGCCGACCACGCGCACCGCGTATTCACGCTCGACGCTGTAGCGCGGATGCATGAACCGGTTCGCCAGATCGCCCGACGTGGTCAGCATCAACAGGCCTTCCGTATTGAAGTCGAGGCGGCCGACAGCGAGCCACTTCGCGGTCTTCATCGGCGGCAGCTTGTCGAACACGGACGGACGGCCTTCCGGGTCAGCGTGGCTGACGATTTCGCCCGTCGGCTTGTGATACAGCAGCACGCGCGGCGGCTTGTTCTGCAGCTTGCGCTTGACGGGCTTGCCGTTGATGCGCACCAGATCGGTCGGCATGATGCGCTGGCCGATGTGCGCCGGTTCGCCGTTGACCGACACGCGGCCCGCGACGATCAGCTCTTCCATCTCGCGGCGCGAGCCCATGCCCGCCTCGGCGAGCACCTTGTGCAACTTGGGCGCGTCGTCGTCCGGCGACAGCACGCGCTTGGGTGCGGCGGGCCGGCCGCGGCGCAGCATCGGTGCACGCACGCCGCCCGTTGCGGAGTTGTCGGCATCGAAGGCGGGCGAAGTCACCCAGGAAAACAGATCATCCTGCTTGTCGCCTTCGGCCGCGGCCGCGGGAGCCACGTCACCCGCTTCGCCGCCACGGCTCTTGCGCTGATTGCCTTGATTACCTTGCCGGGGGCCCTGCTGGCCGCCCTGCTTGCCGCCCGCACGGCGGCCGCCCTGGCCTTGCCCCTTGGCGGCCGCGTCCTTGCGCGGCATCCGCACTTGCGCGAAGACTTCGCCGTCGGGCGGCGCTTCCGTCACGACGGGTGCCGGCTGCGCGGCAGCGTCGGCCGCCTTCGCCTTCGTCCCTGCGCGGCGGCGCGCGATCAGGCTGCGCGGGCCGCGTCGCAAACCGCGGCGCGGGCGATCGTCGCCCTCGGCGTCCGGCGCATGGGCACCGCGTTCGCTGTCGCCCGCCGACGTTTGCGCCGTGCGCGTTTCGTCGGGGCGCGCGGCAGCGACGGCGCGCTCGGATTCGGACGAATCGGTGTCGTGGATGTCTGTCAAAACAACCTCAAAATGTCAGGTCGCGCGCCCATTGCGGGCGCGGCAAAAAGTACGGTTACGTCAGGCGCTGCGCGACTCGGTTTCGTCGTCGGCGAGTTCGCCCGCGTCGGGTGCGGTGTCGCGGCGATCATGCTGATCGTCATGCACCGCTTGATTCTGGTCTGGTCCGGCCGGGTTGGCGCTAGCCGCGTCCCCAGTCTCGTTATCCAATTCGCGCGTGTCTTCGTGTTGCTCTTCCGACTGCGCGTCGAAACCGGCTTCATGAGCCAGTTCTGTCTCGTGCGTCGCCTTATCGGCGATGCGGTGTTCGGTGTGCGCCAACGCATCCGTGCGTTCGACGCTGTATTCGGCAGATTCAACAGATGCCTGCGACGCCGCGTGCACGTCTTCCTCGAACGATGCCGCTTCGTCCGCATCTGGCTGCGATTGCGTTTCTTCGCCGGCGCGCTCAGCCTCGGCGGCGACATCTGGCAGCGCGACATCTTCCTGCGCAGCATGAGCCATGCCATCGACCGCGTCTTCGACCGCTTCGCCGTCGGTGAACTCGATTGCATGCTGCGCGAGCAGATCGATGTTCGATTGCGCCGACGGGTCGTCGAGCGGCGGCAGTTCTTCGAGCGACTTCAGGCCGAGGTCGTCGAGAAACGAGCGCGTCGTCGCGTAAAGCGCCGGGCGGCCCGGCACGTCGCGATGTCCGATCACTTCGATCCAGCTGCGGTCTTCGAGCTGCTTCACGACCTGCGTGTTCACGGTCACACCGCGAATCTCCTCGATATCGCCGCGCGTGACGGGCTGCCGGTACGCGATGATCGCAAGCGTCTCGAGCACCGCGCGCGAATATTTCGGCGGCTTCTCGGGATGCAGGCGGTCGAGATACGTGCGCATCGCGGGCTTGCTCTGGAAACGCCAGCCGGACGCCAGTCCGACGAGTTCGACACCGCGTCCGGACCAATCGTGCTTCAGGTCTTCAAGCAACGTGCGGACCGTATCCGCCGACACGCCGTCGGCAAACAGCTTACGCAAATCACCGAGCTTTAACGGCTCCTGCGCGCAGATCAAGGCAGTCTCGAGGACGATCTTCGCCTCTTGGGTATTCATGCAGCTAGGTCAGACCCTGTGGTCAAAGAAACCGGATCAAACAGACGATGTGGAACTGAAGACGCGCTCGCCCGATTCTGATCGGTCATATTGATGGGAGCACGCACCGGGGGGAGGCGAAAAAGGCATCGAGCCAAACCCAGCCGGACGACGGAGCAGCGAAATTCCGCGAGGGAACCGCGTGACTGGCTGCCATATTACGCAAAAACAATCGGTGCGTAAAGACGAAATCCAAACTGCACCGTCATCGACATACATAGCCATGCATAACGCGTCGGCGCGCCGCGTGAGTTCGGCATGCGGCGCCTTTTCGCGTGGTCAGCGCATTCAACGCCCGGCGCCGTGCCGTTCGAGATAGTCCTTGAGCCGCTCGACGCCCGCGTCGAGGCGCGCGGTGTCGCACGCGTAGCACCAGCGCACGAAGCCCTCGCCTTCGGGTCCGAACGCGCTGCCGGGCGCGAGGCCGAGCCTCGCATCGCGTACCAGCGCCTTGCACAGATCGAGACTGCGCGACGCGCCCGGCAACGAGAAGAACACGTACATCGCACCCGGCGGTGCCTTCGCGTCGACGCCCGGCACGCTGGACAGCGCCCTCACCAGATGATCCCGCGAAGCCCGCAAATCGGCGACCAGTTCACGCGTGAAGGCCGCGCCCTGCTCGATGGCCGCGATGCCCGCCTGTTGCACGAACGCCGGCGAACAGGACGTGTTGTACTCGACGAGCTTGCCGAGATCGTCCATCAGCGAGGCTGGCGCGACGATCCAGCCGAGCCGCCAGCCCGTCATCAGCCACGCTTTCGAGAACGAGTTGACGCAGATCACCCGCTCGTCGCGCGCGGCGAGATCGAGAAACGACGGCGCACTGTCGCCCGGCTCGCCCGCGTAGTAGAGACGCTCGTACACCTCGTCGGCGACGATCCAGATGCCGTGGCGCCGGCAATGCTCGAGCACGATGCGCTGCTCGTCGCGGCTCATCACCCAGCCGGTCGGATTGTTCGGCGAGTTCAGCATCAACAGCTTCGTATCCGGCGTCAGCGCGGCGAGCAGCCGCTCCAGATCGAGCTGCCAGCCATCTGCACCATAACCGAGCGACACGGTGTCGACGTGCGCGCCGAGAATCTTCGGAATCTCGACGAGATTCGGCCACAGCGGCGTCACGGCGACCACGCGGTCGCCCGCGCCCACGACCAGTTGCGCCGCCAGCATCAGTGCATTGACGCCCGCGCTCGTCACGGCCACATGGTCGGCCGATGTCGGCCCGTGCAGTTCGCTCACGTAGCGCGCGAGCGTCTCACGCAACGGCGCGATGCCGAGGTTATGCGTATAGAAGGTCGCGCCCAATGCGAGCGCCGCGCTCGCGGCATCGCGAATGAACGGTGGCGTCACGCGGTCGGACTCGCCGAACCAGAACGGCAACACATCCGGCAAACCGAAGCCGGCGTTCGCCACTTCGCGGATCTGCGACGGCCGCAGCGCGCGCACCGCGTCGCGGGCATCGGGTCTGGCGGTGGGTATCGATTCAGCTAGCTGCGACTGGGGCAAGTCCGTTTGGTGCATCGAGGGTCCGGGCGGGTCTGTCGAAAGGAGCCAGTGTAACGTGTCCCAAATTACGGACGGAGTGAATCCGGCAGGCGCGCGATTGTGGCCTCAGCGCAAGTCCTCGGTCCGGCCGGGCACCTGATGAATCAGGTTCCAGACGGCGTCGGCGGCGGGCGACAGCGAGCGGTCGCGCCGCCGCACCAGCTCGACGGTCCGTTCGGCGCGCGGCACGAGCGGCCGCGCCACCAGCGACGAGTCCGCCGGCAGCGGCATCGCGAGCCACGGCAGCACGCTCACGCCGATCCCGGCCTGCACCAGTCCGAATACCGTCGACGGATGGCCGAGTTCCTGCACGATATTGGCGCTCACGCTGTGCGCTTCCAGTGCGGCGTCGATGATGGGCCGGCTGCCCGACGCGTGATCGAGCATCACCAGACGCTCGCCGTCCAGTTCACGCCACGCGACCTGGGCGCGCGACGCAAGGGGATGGTCTTCGCGCGACACGAGGCAGAAGGAGTCGGTCATCAGCGGCTCGGTGAACAGGTCGTCGGCGGACAGCGGGCCGATCACGACGCCGAAGTCCACCTCACCCGACTTGACCTTGCGCACGACGTCGCTTTGCACGTCGTCGCGCAGCCCGAGCGTGATGTACGGAAACTGGACGCCGCATGCCGCGACGATATTCGGCATCAGCCGGCACGCAATGGTCGGGCTGGCCGCCACCATCACGCGACCGCGCCGCTGCTCGCCGATTTCACGAATCTCGCGCAACGCGTCGTCGAGATCGGTCAACAGGCGCGACACACTCGCCACCAGATTGCCGCCGACGTCCGTCAACTGCACTTCGCGCGTGGTCCGGTCGATCAGCTTCAGGCCGATCTCAGCCTCCAGCTCCCGCACGCACCGGCTGACGGCGGATTGAGTCAGCCCGATCTCGCTCCCCGCGCGGCTGAAACTCTGCAGCCGTGCCACTTCGATGAACACGCGCAGTTGGCGCAGCGTCACATTCATCCCTTCTCCTCATGAATGACGTCGTTTGATGCGAATCTTATGCCTTCGAACGCGTTCGCGCACTGTTTCGTCGAATTCGCTGCAATGCAGCAAGAAGGCGCAAACGCACGCGGGACGGGCCTGATTGCACAAGATTGGTGATTGTCCCGATTTGCGTGATGAGTTTTTTGGATTCTCATACGGGCCAGGCTAACGCCCGAAACGGCTTGATGTGGCGGGGCTTCGAGGCGGTTAAGTGAAAGGTGGCACGCTTCATGCATTTCCCCTTGCACAAGAGTCGGCGCTGATTCGGACTGGTGAAAAAACGGTTCGCTACGGTAGGCCGGCTCTCCGCCGGCGCCCGATACCGATCGGGCGCATGAAGAGTGCGCAGCGCGGGGCAGCGCACCGGAGTTAGCTTCGCTGAGGTGAAACATGATGGTGTTCGACGATTTGAGAGACAACGAGTGGGCGCTGGTTGAGGCGTTGTTCTGTGCGGAGCCCGCGCGGAGCGAGCGCCGTGGTCGACCACGCGTCGAAGCTCGCGCGGTAGTCAACGCCGTGTTGTGGGTTTTGTCGACGGGCGAGGGCTGGTCCAAGTTGCCGGGCCGTTATCCGTCGCCGCCGACGTGCCGTCGTCGTTTCGACGAATGGCAAGCCGACGGTACACTCGCGGAAATTGTGAAGCGTCTCGGCACGAGCGGTCGCGAGATTTCGCTGCGCGGACGCATCGGCGCAACGGCTGCGAAGCCGCCCGCACCGCCCAGCCGCGACCGTCTGCGCGGCGCGTTCTGGACCAATCCGGAATCGTGGCGCGCGCCGGTCAAGATGGCCTGATATAGCTATTCACGCAACCGGGCGCCCTTGGGCGCCCGGCGCGTTTCTGAGGCCGGCGCCCGTCCGGCCCGATTCCCCGCGATCCGATGAGGCGCGGCACCCGTCTGCGGGCTCGGTCGCACGCGCGCGAACGCTGAGTGACGCCCTCCGCTTCCTTCACGACGGCCTGATCCGTCCGCCGATTTTCCCGCCGGTTACAACATCGGCGCGTCCGTCCATGCGCATCGCTGCAGGCGGGCGCTGACGCCCTTCCCGCCCGCCTGCGTCCGCAGTCATCCGATCGGTATATCTACGGTGACGGGACGAAACATCCATTTACTTTTATTTACAGCACGCTTTCGCAGCGCGGCATACCGTGTGAGTACGCAAACAAGCCCGTCCCGGCCGGCTTGTCGGGAACCGATCATGAGGCCAATGTCACTGTATGTCTGCGGCCTGCTCGTCTCACTGCTCACCGCGTCTGCATTCGCGCAACAACGACCGCAAGGCTGGAACTGGCGGCCGGAGCAGCCTGCCACGCTTCAGGCGTGGCAGCAGGCGGAAGCGCGCAATCAGAATTTCACGCCACCGGCGCCGCGAGGCGACCTGCGCGGCGATATCGCGAGCAACGTTCGCGCGCGGCCCGACGGCCAGCGAGACGACGTGCCGCCGCGGCCGCATGCGCCCGCGCACTAGGTGCGCGTCGCTCACACCGGCGGGGCCGGCCGCCTGGCGATGACGTACGTCGAAGATGTGCGATATCGGGAACCACCTGCGGCGCAGCCAGTCTCATCAATGCCATTAAGCACAGCGTGGCAGAAGTAATTCCGGTATGCCCGTATCCTCGCGATACGGGCTTTTTTTTGCGTCGACACTGGTCAGGTCCGCGCGCACGGCGCGCCGCCCGGAGCATATCGGGCGTCATAAAGGAAGTGTAAAAACGGGGGGAATTGGCGGCGACATGCCCTCGACGCGCCCTCATGCGGCGCGTTTTCCGCGCGCTACGTTGTTCTCACGTGCGCGCGCCCTGCGATGCACCGTCGCCTAGACGGCCGTTGCCCTCTCTCCGGCGACCGCGCCGGCGAAAACGTAGCTGCGCACACGGCGCGCGTCCCAGTCGAGAGAGCGCTCATCGCGCGCGAGCCGTGCGAATTCGGCGCGGCCGAGTTCGGTCAGCACCGCAATGTCCACAGGCGCATGGAAACCGGGCGCAGGAGCGACTGTCCGTTGACGAACGGTGTCCATCATGCCAAGCGAACGGAGATATTGAAAAACGCCCGGGCGCTTGGCCCACGGCACCTGACGGTATTGCGCCCGTCGCAGCGCCTCGAGTACGACTTCGTTGGAATAAGCGGTCATCTCACTTCTTTCTTAAAGTGCAGCCATGACTTATTTGTTCGCGACACAATGGCACGTCTGCCGACGTGCGCATGACGGAAGGCGAAGAAGTCACGCCCTAGCCGCCAATGCGGCCATTGGCCGCCGTTTATTTCGGCCCCCGTGTGAACGCCGTGCTAGCGTTCTGCTTCCAACTGGCGGCGATGCGACCGGAACGGCGCGATAGTCCGCGGGTGGAATGTCCGAATACCATACGTTACCCCAATAAAATTGATTCTCTTAACTTTATTGCTGCTTTTTTTTGCAGCTTTTATGCTGCTGCGCAGCGCCCGCACGCTAATCGGCGTGACGACCATCGTGGTTTTCTGGGCGCTCGGCGCGGGCTGGCTGGCTCAGCCCTTGCTCGATCTCGCCCAGCGCGGCGCGCCGCCCGGCGGACAGACGGTTGCTCCCGCAACCTACGCCGCTCACACCGCCATCGTGATGCTCGGCACGGGCACGATTCAACGCGACGGCAAGCTCGTTCCGCCCACGGACGGGATCGCCCGGATCGTCAAGAGCGCCGATCTCTACGCGCGCTGCAAGCAGGCCAGCCCGGTGTGCCACGTGATCATCAGCGGCGGCAATCCGCAGCGGCACGAAGCGTCGGAAGCCGACACCTACCTGCCCTACCTGCTGCGCGAAGGCGTGCCGCGGGGCGATATCATCCTCGAAAACACCAGCATGACGACGTACGAAAACGCCCGCAACGTCGCTGCCATTCTGCCGGACGGATATTACGGTTCGTTGATCCTCGTCACGTCCGCCTTTCAGATGCCGCGCGCCTTGCTCGACTTCCACCACTTCGGGATGAAGCCGCTAGCCGTCGTGTCGAACACCCGTCACGCAACGCGCGGCCTGCTACCCCGCCGGGCAAACTTCTTCAACGCCGAAATCGCGCTGCATGAACTGATCGGCATTGCGCAGTTTCATGTCTACCGGCAGATTGGCTGGTTCTGATACGCGCGCCGCGAGTGTGGAAACTTGTTTAGCTATCCGATGGATTCAAAGCGGAATTCCAGGCGACTGCCCCGGCAACCGCGCGTTCATGCAGAATGGGAAAATCTGACTTGTCGCGATACGCACGGCGAAGCGCATCACAATACGGTCGATACGCGACGGCTGCTGCGGAGCGGCTTCGCAACCGCCACCCACGAATGTAACCAGACGTAACTGTCTGTGAATTCTGTTACAGAAGTCGCGCTGGACTGAACATTGCTGGCTAGAATGCACTGTCGTTCCAACGGACAGGCCATACTCGGGTCCACAACCACTCTCTACGGAGGCAACGATGAAGAAAGTGTCCCTGGCAATCCTGGTTTCCCTTTCGGCACTGACGGGCGCGGCTTACGCGCAAGATCAAGGCGTGCGGATGAGCACCGATCCGGCAAAGGCCGCCGACGTCGAGCAGCGCGCACAAGATCTACAGGCCAAGCAGCAGGCGATGGAAAGCGCGCCGCCGGCGCAGATGAAACACCATAAGGGTATGCATCACAAGAAGCCGGCCGCGCCGGCCCAGTAAGCGCACGGCATTGCCCCATCGGCCCGCGCGCTGCAACATGCAGGCGCGCTTCGCGGCCGGATCACTCACTGCGCCATGTAAAAAGCCGAAGCCGCTCAACACGGCCTCGGCTTTTTTATTGGGCGCCGGCGGGCGTCGATGACGGACAGCGGAGATAGCCGTGACGGGCGGCACATCGCGTGTCGCGAGACGCTCATCGACGTTATGCTAAAGTCGCGCACCGAAGAATCAACCCAATTCACCCAACCCGCGTGCGCCCCTGGTGCGGAGGACAGAATGAGCAACATCCAGCTGGACATCGAATGGACTGAAGCAGCATCCCGCAAGATCGAAAAACTCATGCCGCGCGGCAATCAGGATGCGTTCCTTGCGCTGCCGCCCGTCGAATGTCTGCCGATGGAAGGCGACGTGCTGTTTCTCGGACCGGCCGGCAAGCAGCAGCCGTTCATCGTCGCGGAGCGCCAGTATCATCACGAAGGCGACGCAGACTGGACGATCATCCTGATCCTCGACGTGCCGCAAGCGACGCACTAAGCCGCACTGAGCATGTTGCGCGCTTGAATTGCTTCATCGCGCATCATTGCGCTTCAATCCGGGCCCGGCAGCCATGCTGCCGGGCCTTGCTGTTTCCGGCCTCGCCCGCTGCGCCTGCTCGCGGTTACGCGATCTTCGACACGATGCGCAATTCCGCCGATTCGATCCATTGCGCGGACGCTTGCTTGTAGGCTTCGATATGCGCGGACTTTGCGTGTGCCGCCAGTGCTTCCTCGCTTTCCCAGCGCTCGAAGAATACAAAGCGGCGCGGCTCGCGCAAATCGCGATGCAAATCGTACTGCAACGCACCGCGCTCCTTGCGCGTCGGTCCGACAATGCCCTCGAGCGCCGCGCGCAACTGCTCTTCATGGCCCGGCTTCGCCACCGAGATCGCCACCACCGCGATTTCCGACATGCTGCACTCCAGTTTTGGAAAACCAGCAGCATAGCGCCGCTGCCACAAACGCGCCGGCAATCTGCGCCAACTTCGAGTCATAACTGCGCGGACACTTGTAGCCGTCTGTGATAACCCGAACATTCGAATCGCATACGAACTGCTAGACTGATTTCGACGAACTGAACTGCACAACTGAGCGGAGTCGCGCGTGAACGGCATCGATCCGATCGCCTTCGGGCCCGACCTCCATTGCGCCGATGTAGCGCATGCCTGCCGCCGGCATGTCGCTGCACACGGGCGAGCGCCGCACGCTGCATAGGACAATCTGCCGTCATGCCAAACGTCGACGATACGACGCTCGCTGGCCTTCTGCAGCATATGGTGCAGGACGAGGCCGGATGGGCCGCGCCGTGGCGAACCATTACGTTGCGCAGCGTCTTCCAGCCGGTCGTCTCCGTGACGCATCAGCGCGTGGTCGGCTATGAAGCGCTGCTGCGCGCCTTCGATCCCGTCGGTCATCCGATCTCCCCCGCCGTGCTCTTTTCAGGCACCCGCTCGACGGCCGACGCGCGCGCGCTCGACCGTCTCGCCCGCTGCCTGCATGTGGCGAACTTCATGGCGCAAGGCATCGAGACGGGATGGCTGTTCCTGAACACGCGCCCGCAGGTATTCGAAACGGGCTGGCCGCAGCGCCCGTTCATCGATGAACTGTCGGAGCATTTCGGACTGCCGCAGGAACGCATCGTGATCGAAGTGCTCGAACAGCCCGCCGACGACGAATCCGCCGTCGCCAGCATGCTTGCCGCGTCGCAACCGCGCGAATTCCTGATTGCCATCGACGACTTCGGCACCGGCTTTTCGAACTTCGATCGCGTGTGGCGCTTCCGGCCCGACATCGTGAAGCTCGACCGCTCGCTGGTGGCGCGCGCGGGCCGCCAGGACAACGACAACTCGCTGATCGGTCATCTGATCAACATGTTGCACCAGTCGGGCACGCTGGTGCTCGCCGAAGGCGTCGAAACGGAAGACGAACTGATGACGCTGATGCAGGCCGACGTCGATTTCATCCAGGGCTACTGGTTCGGCCAGCCGAAAGCGTCGATCCAGGCGGCCACTGCGCGCGTGCCCGAGCTGATCGGGCAGATGTGGCAACGTTTCGAAAGCTACGAGCGCTCGCATTCGCGCTACCAGCGGCCGGGCTTCGAGGGTTTTACGGAAGCCGTGCTGGCGGGCGCCGCGCTCTACATGCAGACAGGCGACCTGGAAGAGGCCGCCAGGCCCGTCTTCCTGCTGCCCGACGCGCGCCGCGTGTTCGTGCTGAGCGATCGCGGCGAGCAACTGGCGCCGTCGATCACCGCGAGCGGCACGCCGTCGCCGCCCGCGCGGCTCGCGCCGCTCATTCCCGACACGCGCAACAACTGGTCGCGGCGCGCGTATTTCAAGCACGCGCTCGCCGCGCCGGGACGCGTGGCGATGATGGGGCCGCACTGTTCGCTGATGGATGGCCAGGACTGCTACACGGCGGCCGTCACCGTCCAGCGCAACGGCGCGACGCATGTGTTTTGCGTCGATTTCCTGCCCGAAGTGCGTAACGCGAGCCCCGTTTGAGGCAGTGCACGCGGCGCGGCTGTTGCGCCTGTCGTGCCCAGGTCGCGCCCTAGTCGTGCGAAATGCGCTGCCGTCCTGATTTCACGTCGCTGCGCTTCGCCTTGCTTTCGAGCCGGCGTTCCTTCGACGCGCGCGTCGGCCGCGTCGCGACGCGCGCCTTACGGGTCACGCTGATGCTGTCGATCAACGCGTCGAGCCGCGCCAGCGCTGCCGCGCGGTTCATTTCCTGGGTGCGGTATTCCTGCGCCTTGATGATGACGATGCCGTCGCGCGTGATCCGATGATCGCTCATCGCCAGCAGGCGCATCTTCAGCACGTCGGGCAACGACGATGCGCGCACGTCGAAGCGCAGATGAATGGCGCTCGATACCTTGTTGACGTTCTGCCCGCCCGCGCCCTGGGCGCGCACGGCCGTCAGTTCGATTTCGTTCGGCGGGATCGGATAGCGTGAAGTCATGTCAAAGAGTCGGGCGAGGAACGGGAAGTGTAACCGGCTATTTGCCAACGCATGAACGGTACGCGAATTGCGTGCACACAGCGCAGCGTTTGCGTCGCGCCCACATGCTCCCCATCGTGCCACGCATTTGCCGTCCATCGACAATCTCGCCGATACTGAAACTTTCAGCCCGAGGGCCAATTATCGTGATGAAAATGCGCCCCGCGCAGGTGCTCGAACTGGTCGTCAATCTCGTGTTGCCGTGGGTCGCGTACCGCCTCGTGCAGCCCTACTGGGGAGAAACGGGCGGGTTGATTGCGTCGGCCGTGCCGCCCGTCGCGTGGAGCATCGTCGAACTCGTACGCTTCAGACGCGCCGACGCGCTCAGCCTGACGGTGCTGCTCGGCATCGTGCTGTCGATCGGCGCAATGGCGCTGGGCGGCGACCCGCGCATGTTGCTGTTCCGCGAATCGCTGGTGTCGGGTGCGGTAGGCGTGGCGTTCCTGCTGACGCTGCTGGTGGGCCGGCCCGCCGTTTTCTACCTGACGCGCGCGTTCGTCGCCCGCGAGATGACCAACGGCGCGGCCCACATCGACATGCTGTGGCGCGAGCGCCCGGCTTTCGCCCGGGGAATCCGGGTGCTAACGGCCACCTGGGGCCTCGGCCTCACAGGCGAAACCGCGCTGCGCGGCTGGATGGCGTGGCACTGGCCGATCGAGCGCGTGCTGGTGGTCTCGCCCTTCGTCGGCTACGGCATCTTCGGCGCGCTGATGGTCTGGACGCTGTGGTACCGGCGCACGCTGCGCGACCTTGCGCAAAGCGAGACGGAATCCGAAACAGAATCGCCGCCCAGCACGGCTGCCAACTGATTCACGTCAACCCGCATGTCACCCCGCACGTCACCCCGCACGTCCTCTCACCCGTCATTTCGCATCGCCTCGACGATTCGCGCGGCAAGCCCGGAGTCGCGCTGCGTCGGCGTGGCGATCGCACGCATCAGCACGGCCCGTGAGCCGACCACCTCGACCCGCTCGCGCGCCCGCGTGACGGCCGTATAAACGAGTTCGCGCGACAGCACCCGGCTGAACGTGGACGGCAGCATCAGCACCGCATGTTCGAACTCCGAGCCTTGCGACTTGTGCACCGTGAGCGCGAAGGCCGTGTCGTGCGGCGGCAGCGCCGCGGGCGACACCGCGCGCAGGCTGCCGTCCGCGCCACGGAAAAACACCCGCAACGCGCCGTCCGCGCCGGGCAGCGCGATGCCGATATCGCCATTGAACAGACCCAGCGCATAGTCGTTGCGCGTGACCATGATCGGCCGGCCCGCGAACCATTGCGCGCCGACGGCCATCGGCACGCGCGCGATGCGCCGCACCTGCGCGGCCATCGCGGTATTCATCTGTTCGACGCCGCGCGAACCGAGTCGCGTCGCGCACAGGATACGAAAGCGATTGAGCGCCTCGAACAGCGCCAACGCGTGCGAGGCCGCGCCCGCCGCGCCGCCGGCGAGCGCCGTTGCGAGCGCGTCCGCGTAGGGCGCAAAGCCGGCCGCGAGCCGCTGGATCGTGCGCTCGGCTGGCACGGCATCGGCGTCCTGGTGAAATGCGGCCGCGCAGGGCTCGACGGGATCGATATGCAGCACGTCGAGCGCGTCCTGAGCCGCGCCGCGCCGGATCGCGAGCGACAGCCGCCCGATCGCCGACTCCAGCCCGAAGCGATAGTTACGTTCGAGCCATACGACGCAGTCCGCAAGCGGCGCCGGTTGCGCATCCGGCATGGACGACGGCAGGTCGGACGGCATGCCGAACAGGTCGTCGAAAAGCGGTTGGGTGTCTCCCGGCGGCGCATCGTCGTCGCGGCCCGTGGGCAACGCGTCACGCAAACGGCGCTCGTCGATTCCCAGTGCCGTCGCGATCGAGCCGACGCCCTTCGCCGTGAACGCGGGTTGCGCGCTCAACTCGGCGAACACGGCACCCGCTTCGACGGCTGCGAGTTGATCCTTGTCGCCGAGCATCACGAGATGCGTGTCA
This sequence comes from Paraburkholderia sp. XV, assembly GCF_020177535.1. Classification (NCBI taxonomy): domain Bacteria; kingdom Pseudomonadati; phylum Pseudomonadota; class Betaproteobacteria; order Burkholderiales; family Burkholderiaceae; genus Paraburkholderia; species Paraburkholderia sp. XV. The sequence goes on from NZ_JAGUUD010000049.1 coordinate 21,178, forward strand.
GGTGCGAGCGCATCGAACAGATGCGTCGCCATCGCGACGTCGATCATCGATGCCTCGTCGATCACGATCACGTCATATGGCAACGGGTTGTCGCGATGATGACGGAAGCGCCCATTCGGCCCGGTGCCCAGCAACCGATGCAACGTAAACGACGTTTGCGGCAGACGCGCGGCGAGTTCCTGCGGCAACGAACTGGCGCGCGCGAGCAGCGCCTCCTGCATCCGCTGGGCGGCCTTGCCCGTCGGCGCGGCGAGCGCGATACGCAAGTCCGCGCGCGCGTCCAGCAGACAGGCGAGCACGCCGACGACCGTGGTCGTCTTGCCCGTGCCCGGACCGCCACTGACGATGGTCAGCCGCCCGGACAGCGCCATCACGGCGGCCACGCGCTGCCAGTCGATCTGGTCGTCCTGTGGTTCACCGAAATAACGCAGCAACCTGTCGCGCAAACCTCGAGATGACATGCCCGCCGACACGGCATCTCGATCCGCGCCTCGCGCATGTCCGACGAGCGACTGCGCAAGCCGCCTTTCATAGTCGTAGTAACGCGCGAGATAAAGCCGCCCTTGCCCATCGACGACGAGCGGGCGCAACGCATGCGCCGGCTGCACGCCGTCGCTCGCGACACCGCTCGCGAGCAATGCGTCGCGCACCGGCGCGACCTCGGCGTCGTAGCGCTGCGCGAGTTCGTCGAGCGGCACGCACACGTGCCCTTCCGATGTCGCACGGCTCGCAGCGAACGCGGCGCGCGCGGCCCAGCGCACGCTGTCCGCCGACGCGCCGCCGCGTTGCGCAAGCGCGCTCACGCGACGCGCGAAGCCTTCGGCGAGCGCCGTGCTGAAATCCGCGGGCGCGGGGACATTGACCTCGACATCGGGCAACGGCTGATCGAATGTGCTCATTGCGCGCCTCCGTCCATCAATGCATCGAGCGCCACGACGAGCGCGTGGTCCGGCCGGCGTGCATGCACGCCCGCCGCGTGTTCACCGTGTTGCCAGCCGGGCCGCACGCCGCGCACGAACAGATACAGATAGCCGCCGATGTGCGTGTCATAGTCATAGTTCGCGAGCCTCAGCCGCAGATAGCGATGCAGCGCGACGACATACAGCAGCGCCTGCAGGTGATACGCGTGGCTCGCCATCGCTTCGTCGAGCGGCGCGGCGGCGTAGTCCTCGGGCGTGTCGCCGAGATGGTTCGACTTCCAGTCGACCACCCAGAAGCGCCCCTCGTGCTCGACGATCATGTCGATGAAACCTTTGACGAAGCCACGCAGCGCGCCCGGCTCCAGCGCGACATCGGGGAAGCCATGCGCGGCGAGCAACGCGCGCAACGCGGGAAAGTCCAGCGATGCCGCCGAGAACAGAAACTCCATCTCGTTGAGCCGGCGCTTCGGATCGAGCGCGGCGAGCGTCATGCCGGGCACGAGCTCCGTGCTCACGATATCGGCGAGCAAGCGGTGCATCATTGCAGGCAAACGTTGCGCGAGCTCCGGCTCGGCAGGCGCTGGGCGCTCATGCAGCGCGCGTTCGATTGCGTGCGGCCACGTACTGCGGTCGGAGAAATCCGCGAGTTCGAACATGCGGTGCAGACACTCGCCCGCCGCCGGGCCGCGCGGAAACGCGAGGATGTCGTCGGGCGAGAGTTCGACGGGCGCGGTAACGACATCGAAAACGGGCGCGTGCGGTTCGCCCGTCGCGATGTCCGCCAGTTCGTCGTGGTCCGGACGCGCTTCTTCGCTGACTGCTGACGCATCGTCGGTGCGCGAACCCGCCGCGATCAGCGAGCTGAAGCTCGCCATGCGCCACGTGTCGCGCAATGCGCGCTGGTTCATGCGCGCGCGCATCCGGGCGTTGCTGTCGGCCACGCTTTCCAGCGGCACCCGACGCGTAACGGACGGCAGATCCGCGATCGCCACGGGGTCGCCTGACAGCGCCTCCCAATGCTGATAAACCGAGTCGTCATCGAGCGGCTTGGCGAGCCATTCATCGAAATCGCGGGCTTTGCCCGCCACGAGCCAGTTCAACACGCTGCGCGCCGATTCCTTCGTCGATCTCGACGCCAGATACGCGCCCGCCACCAGATAACAGCGATACACGGCCCGCGTCAGCGCGACATAGATCAGCCGCGCGCGCTCGGCCGCCTGTTCGCGCATCGCCTGGCGGTTCGCGTGATCGGCCTGCTCGTCGTCGCTGCCGTAGTGAAGCACGGCCGAACCGTCGTCATCGTGATATTCGAGCGCATCGGGCAGGACGGTCGCGTACGGCTCGCGCAGGCGGCCGTCATTGAGAAACGGACAGAACACGACCGCGTATTCAAGGCCCTTTGACTTGTGCACGGTGACGATCTGCACGAGGTTGCGGTCCGATTCGAGCCGCAGTTGCGCTTCTTCCCCGCCCCGCCCGCTTTCCGCGCGTTGCGCGGCGAGCCAGCGCAAGGTCGGGGCGATGCCCGGCTGTGTCGCGGCGCGCGCCTGCACGAGTTCGGCCAGATGGTTGACGTTGGTCAGCCGCCGCTCGCCTTCCGCGCCCTCGACCAGCCGCTGCGCGACGCGCAGTTCGCGCATCAGCGTGCGCCACATGACGGCGAAGCCGCGCTCGTGCCACAGCATCCGGTAGCGCGAAAAACGCTCGACCCAGCTCATCGCATCGACAGCGCGCGCGGCGTCGCCCGATGCCGGCGAAGCCTCGTCGACCTGTTCGAGCCGCCACAGCGTGGCGGCATCGAGACCGAACCAGTCGGTCGCGAGCGCGGCCCGCAGGCGGCGCAAGTCGCCCGGTGTATCGACGGCGGCCAGCACGCGTTCGATCTGCTCGGCGTCGAGCGACTCGAACACCGATGCCTGCGCCAGCTCGACGCTGCCCACGCCCCACGCGGACAACACACGTTTGATCAGGCTGCCCTGCTTGTGCGTCTGCACGAGCACGGCGATGTTGCCGGGCGCGAGCGGCTTGTCGCCGATCATGACGCTGCCTTCGCGCGCCCCGCGCAACAGACGCACGATCTCCGCAGCGCACGCCTCGCTCGCCGCGCGCTGCGCGTCGCGCTTGGTCAGCACCGCGTCGCCTTGCGGCAGCGTCCACACGCGGAAGTCGCCGCCCGCCGCGCCGTCGCGGTCGACGAGCGGCGGCCGCTGCCGCTCGCCCGCCCGCACAGGTTGATAGTCGAGCCCTTCGAGCACGAACGCCCGCGCGTTCGCTTCGAAAATGCGGTTGCATGCTTCGACGATGGGTGCCGTCGAACGCTGATTGACGGCGAGCGTGTATCGCGCCGACGCCTGCGCACGCGCCGCGAGATACGTGTGCAGATCGGCCGCGCGAAAACTGTAGATGGCCTGCTTCGGATCGCCGACCAGAAAGAGCGGCCCCTTCGGCGCAAAAATGCGATTGAAGATTGCGAACTGCAGCGGATCGGTGTCCTGGAACTCGTCGATCAGCGCCGCGGGATAGCGCGCGCGCAACGCGTCCGCGAGCCACACGTGACTGGCCAGCGCGCGATACAGGTTCGACAGCAGGTCGTCGAACGACACGACGCGGCGCGTGCGCTTTCTTGCCGTCAGCTCGTGCGGAGCGTAGTCGAGCCACTTCTGCACCAGCCCGAGCCAGCGTGCGCGCTGGGCGGCTTCCGCCGCGAGCGAGGCTGCCGCCAGTTCGTCGGCTGCGTTGAAGAACGCATGCGTGGGCGGCTCGAAGTTCTTCTTCGTGCCTTTCGTCAACGCGGTGGCCGTCAGTTTGAGCGCGACTTTCGGCGGCGCCGCGTGACAGTCGTCCTGGGCGAAATAGTCGCTCCACGCGCTGATCGCGGCGCTCACCGTTTCGGCCTTGTGCGAGGTCTTGCTAAGACGCTCCTGCACCTGTTCGAGCAGACGCACGATGTTGTCGCGCTCGGCGTGCCACATCTCGCAGGCTTCGTCGAAGCGCGCCTGCATATCGTTCGGCGCACCTGCGGCTGCACCGACGTCGCCCCAACGCAATTGCGCAAGCGGCTTCTTCAGCCGCCGCGCAAGCTGTTCGTCGAGCGAGGCAGGCCCCGCGCCCTTTTCGACCAGCCACGCCGCAAACGACCGATGCCCCGCCGCAACGGGTTCGACCTGCTCGCGCCAGAAGTCGGCGGCCAGTTCGAAACGCAACGCAGCGTCGTCCGCTTCCATGTCGAACGCGAACGGCATCGCCGCGGCAAACGGCGCTTCCTGCAACGCGCGCTGACAGAACGCGTGAATCGTGTGGATGGCTGCCTGATCGAAGGTGCGCAACGCGCGGCGCACCGTCTTCGCGGCCGCTTCGAGGTCGATGCCGCGCGCTTCGGAAAGCGTCGTTTCGAACAGCCTGACGATGAACGGATCGCCGCCATCGTCGCCCGTTTCGATCGCGCGCTGCACTTCAGCGAGACGCCCGCGTATGCGTTCATGCAACTCGGCCGTCGCCGCTTTCGTAAATGTCACGACGAGAATCTGATCGGCGCTCAGATTCTTCTCCAGCAACAACCGCACATAGAGCGCGCAGATATTCCATGTCTTGCCCGTTCCCGCCGATGCCTCGATCTGATTGACGCCGTCGAGATCGCACGCGAACACATCGAGCTCGTGCGCCGCGGGCGCATGCATCCATGCCGTCCCGCTCATGATGCGCTCCTCAGATGCGCGACCAGCGGCTTGAAGACGATCGCGGCGAGTGTGCCGAACGGCTCGTCGAGTGTGAGCGGCGCGCCGCGAAACGCGATGCGCAACGCAGCGTCATCGGACTCGCCGCGCACGCGGTCGCTGATCCATGCGCCTTGCGCGGCGGAATCGCCGTCGCTGATCTTCGCCCATGCGCTCTTCGGGAAAAAGCGCAGCGGAAAGGCGCGCCCGGCGCTGAACAACGCGGCAAGCGGCGCCAATTGATCCAATGGATTTTCGACGGGTGCAAGTTCGAACGACTCGCCGCTTGCATGCCATACCGTACGACGCGGACCGTCGGGCAACGCCGCGCAATAGACGAGATGCGACAGCCACGCGGACAGATAATCGCGCGCCGTGGGCCGCGCGTAACGGAACACGACCTGCCCCGTCGGCGTCAGCAGATTGAGCGTGCCTTGCAGTTGCAATGGACCTTCCGATGTTTTGCGCAATGCTGTTTCATAAGGGCCGAAGAGCGCGACGTCGCCGGTGTCGGGCCAGCGCGCGTGGATGTCGAGCGAAAACGGCAGGCGCGTGACGCCCGACGCCACTTCGCGCCGCACGCGGTCAGCAAGGCCGCGCAACGCCGATAGCTCGCGCGTACGCCATACCGCGCCCGTCGCGCCGCCAGGCAACTCGGGGCTCGCTTCCGCGACGCGCTGCACGCGCTCGAACGCCGCGCTGTCGAAGTCCGTATCGAGCAGCGCGGGCAACAGCCGTTCGGCCAATGCATCGCGGCCCGCGAAGTCGAGTTCGAACGGCTCCATATCGAGCAGCTCGCCCTGTGCATCGGAAAGCACGATGCCGAGCCGGTCGCGCAACAACGCGCGCGCGGGATGCCGCCAGAAACGCTGGAAGTCGTCGAACGGCACGGGTTCGTTCGGCACAGCGGGCAGCGGCGCATCGAAGAACGGCGCGGGCGTCTCGCCGGACGGTGCGGCGAGCAATGCGGCCAGTTCCGCGCGGTCGGTGTCGTATGTGAACAGGCCGCTCTTCGCGTTGAAGTAATCCGACGCGAAAGGCTGCAAAGGATGCTCGACGATGAACGCGCGCCGCGCCGCGTCGAGTTCGGCAGGCGAGGCATCCTCAGCGGACGAAACCCGCGCGAGGTGATCGAGCAGTTCGTCGACGAGCGCGGCGGGCGGCAACGGCGCGTTGTCGCGAATGCTGCGCCCCGTGTACGCGATCATCAGGCGATCTTGCGCAGCGAGCAGCAGATCGAGGAACAGGTTGCGCTCGTCGTCGCGCCGCTGGCGGTCGCCGGCCTTGCCGAACTCCGCCATCAGGTCGAACTCGTCGGCGCGCGCGAGGCTCGGCAACACACCGTCGTCCATGCCCAGCATGCAGACGATTCTGAACGGCAAGCCACGCAGGCTCGTCAGTGATGAGAACGTGACGCTGCCCCACGGCACGCCGCCGCGCGCCGGGTCGTCAAGCGCTTCGGACAGCGACGTGCGCACCACGGCGGCCGGCAATGCCGTGTCGCCCGCGCCTGTGCGCATTGCGTCGCTCATGGCATCGACGGCATCGCGCACGGTGGCGAGGCTGTCCGCGAAATCGACGCCGCCGTCGAAGCAGCGGCCCAGCACTTCGAGCAGCAACTGCGTCCACTCGACGGGCGTCATGTCGTCGGCGCAACGGCGCGCGAACGCATCGACGTCGTCGACAAAGCTCGCAAGACGACCGAGCAATTCCGCGTCCGAGCCGTCCGCGCCTTCGACGGGCAGCCAGGCATCCACCGGCTGGCCGCCTTCGGGCATCGCGTAGCCGAGAAAGAGGCGCGTGAGCGCGTCGGCGAAGGTGTGACGCGCGACGGGAATCGCGCTGTCGGCAGGCGGCACGGGCGCGAGACCGCGCCGCGCGCCCGCTGCCGCGAGCCATTCCTGAATGTCTTCGAGCGCCGCCGCGTCGATGCCGTAGCGCGCGGCGATCGCATCGACACGCAGCCATTCGATCAGCTCCGGCGCGCCGACATTGCGCTCGGGCAACGCGAGCCAGTCGAGCAGCACGCGCGCCACAGGGTTCGCCTGCGAAGGCGGCAAACCGGTGATGCGATATGGAATGCGGCGCGTGTCGCCGGAGGGCGCGGTGCCGAACACGGCGTCGATCAGCGGGCCGGCCGCGCCGAGATCGGGCAACGTGACGAGCACATCGGAAGGCTGCAGATCGTCGAACTCGTCGAACCAGCCCAGCAGGCGGTCGTGCAGCACTTCGAGCTGGCGCGCGAGGCTATGGCAAACGTGTACTTCGATGCCGCGTTCGTCCGGCTGCGCGTCGAGATCGCGCTCGTCGCGCAGATCGAGCATGCCGTTCTGCACGGCGGCGAGCCACGTCGGCGCAGCGTTTTCGGCGAAGTACGAGGCCTCGGCCGAGGCCGCGCTTTCCGTCAGCTCGTGCAGCATGTGAAGCTGCGCCTGCGTCTGACGCGCCCATTCGGCGAGCAGCGGATGGCCGACTTCCTGATAGTCGAGCTGGCCCGCCGCATCGAGCGCCTCGACGCGCCCCACGCTGACGATGTCGAACCAGAACTCGCGGCACGGGTTCATCGCGTACACGCGCACATCGATCCAGCGCGACAGCTCGCGCAGCAACGCGATATGCAAAGGCGGCATGGTCGGCAGCGCGAACACGCTGACCGACTCGGGCCACCCCGCTCGCGCGATCGCGTCGAGATCGAGCGAGCGCACTTCGTCGAGAAAGCGGTAGGCAGGCGGCGTAGCGGCCTGCGCGGAATGCGCGTCGCCGGCAACCTCGCCGAGCAGCGTGCGCCACAACGCGCCCTGCCAGTGTTCGTCCTCGCGAGCCGCGGCGCTCGCGCCCGTCAGACGCGGGCCGGCGTCGTCCGCTGCGCCGCTTGCGAAGATCGAACCGCCCTTCTGCCATTGCAACAGCCATTCGGGACGATAGGTCAGATAGTGGTCGAGCACCGTCGCGACGCGGCGTGCGAGTTCGTAGCGCATCGGTGCGTCGGCGGCATCGAGGTAGCTGCGCAGACGCGGCGACGCATTCCACGGCCGCGCTTCATCGGCGTCGCCGAGCAGACGGTAGCAGCGCCACACCAGCCGGTCCGGCGAGAAAGGCGAACTCTTCGGCACGTCTTTGATGACGCCGCCGATCTGCGTCCACAGCCATTGCGCAAGGTAACTGAACTCAATGTTGGCGCACACGCCTTGACGCGCGGCGATATCGAGTTCCAGCCGCCGCCGCACGGCCGCGCTCGGCACGATCACAGGTTGCGCCGTCCACGGACTGGAAGGCGTGGCAGCCAGTCCGTCGAGCAGCGCGCCGACGAGCACATCGTACCGGTTGGAATAGAAAAGCTGGAGCATGGAATGGCTTGGAACAGGCGGCGCCGCGCTCGTGCGCAGGCCGTGTGAAGAAACGATGCGACAGCATAGCAAACGCGTTCGCAGACACGAAACCTGGCCATCCGGCAGATGGTCCGGGCGGGGGTAAATCAGTTAGACTCGACGGCAGTTCAAGCGGGCGGAAGCCGCGAATGTCGGCCCGGAAAGCCGGCCCACGCTGCATCATCTACATATAGACACGAGACACCAGGCGGTCGATGCGCTATTCAGTCGAAATCAAGAAGTTTCTGTATAGCCAGTACTTTTATGGCGGCTTGCGCATCGCAGTGGGCGTGTCGCTGCCCGCCGTCCTTTGCCTGATCGTCTTTCACAACCGCGAGCTCGGCTTCACGATCGCCACGGGTGCGCTCGGCGCGTGCGCCGTCGACATGCCCGGCCCGCTCAAATACAAGCACAACGAGATGCTCGCGTGCAGCGTGATCGGCTTTCTCGCCGCGCTCGCCACCGGGCTCGCGACCGTCAATCCCGTCGCGCTGTGGTGCACCGTCGTGCCGCTCACCTTCGTGCTGTCGCTGATCGTCGTCTACGGCAACCGCTGGCCGCAGATCAGCTTCGCGACGCTCTTCATGATGGTCGTCACACTCGAAGAGCACTTCACGCCCATGCAGGCGCTCATCAACGCGTCATGGATACTCGTGGGCGGACTGTGGTTCACGTACTGGTCCACCTTCGTGAGCCGCTGGATGATGTACCGGATCGAGCAGCAGGCGCTGGCAGAGAGCGTGTTCGCGCTCGCCGACTATCTGCTCGCGCGCGCGGACTTCTTCGACCTGGACAACGATCTCGACGAGTGCTACCGCAACCTCGTCGCGAAGCAGATCGCAGCCGTGGCCATGCAGGACGCCGCGCGCGACATCGTGCTGCGCAATCTGCCCAAGCTGAAAAGCGGCCGCTTGCCGCCGCGCCGCGCGACGCTCTTCAACCTGTTCATCCATACCGTCGATCTGCACGAGCAGTTCGTCGGCGCACATACCGACTATCCGCTCGTGCGCAATACGTTCGGCGGTTCTGACCTGCTGATCTTTTATCGCGACCTGATCCGCAAGGCGGCCGCGGACCTCGAAGACATCGGCCTCGCTGTGCTGCAAAACGAGCCGCCGCGCGCGCGGATCAACGTGAAGGCGGAGTTGCGCGCGATCGAATTCGAAATCGAGCAGATGCGCAAGCAGGACTTGCCGAAGAAGAATCCCGAAGCCTACTCGGCCGTCTCGGCCTCGTTCAGACGCGTCTGGAGCGCGACGCGGCTGATCGACCGGATGCGCAAGAACCTCGCGAACGAAGAAAGCACGAAGGAAACCGATCTGCGCATCGACCAGGCGCTGACGCGCTTCGTGTCGAGCCGCCGCGTGCCGTACGGCTCGATCTTCTCGAACCTGACGATGGCGTCGCCCAGCTTCCGGCATGCGTTGCGCATGACGATCGCCGTCGCGATCGGCTTCTGGCTCGGGCGCCTGTTGCCGCTCACCAATGCCTACTGGATCGTGATGACGACCGTCATCATTCTGAAGCCCGGTTACTCGCTGACCAAGCAGCGCAATGGACAGCGTATCGTCGGCACGCTGATCGGCTGCGCGGCGAGCATCGCGCTCATCATGAGCGTGAAGGAACCGCATATCCTCATCATCGTGATGTTCGCATGCATGGTGATGAGCTACAGCCTGCTGCTGTTCAACTACACGGCGAGTGTCGTGTTCACGTCGTCTTACGTGCTGCTGATGTTCCATCTGCTTGCGCCGGGCAGCCTGCATATCATCGGCGAGCGCGCGATCGACACGGTGGTCGGCTGTGCGATCGCGATCGCCGCGAGTCATCTGTTCCCGTACTGGGAATATCGGCTGATGGGCAAGCTCGTCAACGACATGATCGCGGCCATGCGCAGCTATCTGGAAGCAAGCTGGTGGTGGGGAGACAAGCCGGCCGCTTCCGTCATCGCGCCATCCGCACTGACGGAAGCAGCGGCGCTGGCGCCCGCCGTGGCCGTCGCGGAAATTGCCGCGAGCGGCGTTGGCGGACTCATGGAAGCGTCCGGCAATGCAGTTGCGTCGGGATCAGCGGAGGGATCGGCTGCTTCGCCGAGCGTTGCGAACAGGACGTCCGCCGCCGCTGCCGCCGCAAGCGCGCTCGACCGCGACTATCGCTACCGCCTTGCGCGCAAGAACGTGCATGTCGCGTTCGCCAATCTCGGCCAGGCGTTTCAACGAATGATGCTCGAGCCCAAGTCCGCGCAAAAGTTCGTGCCGGAACTGAACGACCTGCTGGTGCGCTCTCACGTGCTCGCGTCGCAGATCACGGCGGTGGCGCCGTTGCTGCGCACGTCGTCCCAGCAGATGGGCGGGCCGTCGCATCAGCCGCTGCAGCGCGCGCTGACGGTGATACGCGACAACCTTGCGAACGCCGAGGAAGGCGAGCCGCCTCCCGCCGACCAGGTGGACATTTCAAGGCAGTTGACGCGTGAACTCGACGCGATGGTGGTCGAAGCGGAGCGTTCGCCCGACTACACGCCGGATGCCGTGCATGATCTGAAACTGCTCGCGCATCAGTGCAAGCAGATGCTCGCCGCGTCGTTTCAGATTCGCAAGGATGCGGGTGTGATCCGCTTGCCCGAGAACTGAGCGGGTTGACAAGCGAGTGAATGAGCGGGTCGCGCTTACTGCGACGCACCCTTTGCCGCATTCACGGCAGCCGCCGCCGCGGAGGCCGTCGACGCCGTCGAATCAGCGGGATTGTCGCGGTCGTACTCGCGCTTTTCGGAGATCGCGTTGTAGAGAATCGTCGCGATGACCAGCAACACGACAACGACGATAAACACTGCGATGCCAAGCGTCGGGTTCTTCTTGCGCGGATCGTTCATGAGTCGGGCTCTGCTGGCAGGTGGATGCGGCAAAGCGGGCATTCTACGCCGAAGCACCTTGCACGCGGCTTGCAGCCCGGCATGCGCGCGTTCACGGAACAGGCTCGCCGCGACGCCATGCAAGCCGGCAAGCTAGCGGCTTTCCGCAACCACGGACGCCCGCACCGGCAACGCCGTCGAATACTTGATCTGTTCCATCGCGAAGCTGGAACTCACGTCGTAGAGCGGCACGGCGCGGATCAGTTGCTTGTAGACGCGGTCGTAATCGTCGATATCCGAGACGACGACACGCAGCAGATAGTCGGTCTCGCCGCTCATCCGGTAGACCTCGACCACTTCGGGAATGTCCTGCACCGCGCGCGTGAAATCCTGCGCCCACGCTTCCGTGTGCTGGTTCGTGCGTACGGCGACGAAAACCGTCGTGCCGACCCCGAGTTTGCGCGGATCGCACAGCGCGACTTGCGCACGGATCACGCCCGCTTCCTTGAGCCGCTGCACCCGTTTCCAGCATGGCGTTTGCGACAGGTTCACCCGTGCCGCGAGTTCGGCGATCGGCATCGTCGCGTCTTCCTGCAGGAGTTCGAGCAGCCGCCGATCAATGATGTCCATTCCCATCTTTCCACCCCGATAGAAAATTATTCTATTTCTCGTTGAGACGAGGGAATTATATGAAAACTCTTTCTCCGCGCAAATGGGTATAAATGAGGGCAGTCCCGACCTCGAAAAACAACGCCAGCGGAGCCTTCCATGAACCCGTCAGCCGGCCTGATCACACGCGAATCCGCGTTGGCCGAAACCACTTCCGTCACCTGCGCCATGCCCGCTGCAGGTGCGATCTCACAACTGTGCGCGACGCTCGACGCGGCTTTCGACGCCTGCGCCGGCACCGATGATCCGTCGCGGCACGCGGCCTTCGCGCGTGGCGTACGCGCGGCGCTTGCCGAAGCTGCCGCCGATGCCTCGCTGCTCACCGACGCGCAACGCGAAGGCGCCGCCGCCTGCTATCGCCGCCATCTGCTCGCCGCCGATCCGCAAGGCCGCTATGCAATCGCTGCGCTCGTCTGGATGCCCGGCCAGGCAAGCCCGGTTCACGCGCATCACACGTGGTGCGGTTACGCCGTGATCGATGGCGTGTTGACGGAAACCCTCTACCACTGGAACGCGGACACCGGCTGCGCGACGCCCGCGCGCGACCAGATGCGCGAGCCGGGCGCCGTGTCGTTCACGCGCTCGGGCCGCACCGGCGTCCATCGGCTCGGCAATTGCAGCAGCGGCACCGCCGTCTCTCTTCACATCTACGGCGTGCCCGGCGAACAGATCACGACCCACGTGAACGACATCGTGCGCGTCGCCGATAGCGCCGATAACGCCGATAGCGTGCAGGCCGTTGCCGCCTGAACGCCGCGTCGTCCTCGTGGTACGCATCAAACGAAAGGCGTCACGCAGGAATGCGTGACGCCTTTCTCGCAAGAACCTTCCTTCTCTGTCACGTCTTTCCGCCGTCGCCCGCCGTTGGAATCTGCGGCGGCACGGCGGCCGTTTGCCCCGTCGACGGCGGCGCCGGACGCGGCTCGTGCGACACGTCGCGCGCGGGCGGCATCGGGCCGCCCTTCTTCGGCCTGAACGGCGCCGTCGTGCCCATTGTCGTGCCCGTCGCGGACTCGCGCGCGTGGTCCGCGCGGTGCGCGTGCTCTTCGTCCCGCAACATCTCGCCCACTTCGTCGCCGCTCGACGTATGCACGCGCATCTGCGGCACGGGAATCTCGATACCCGCTTCGTCCATCTTGCGCTTCAGACGCAGGTTGAAAGCGCGCGCCACGCTCCACTGCTGCAGCGGCCGGGTTTTGATCTGTCCTTTGACGACCATCCAGTTCGGGTCGAAGCGGTCGAGCCCCCACACTTCGACGGGGCCGAGCATCTCGCGCCGGTAACGGAAATCGGCCATCAGGTCCGCGCCGACGGCACGGATCAGTTGCGTCACCTCGTCGACATCGGCGGAAAACGGCACGCGCACTTCGAACACCGCATAGGCGAAATCGCGCGACAGGTTCTTCACGATCTTGATCTGCGAGAACGGTATGGCGTGGATCGCGCCCTGGCCGTCGCGCAGCCGCACGGTGCGGATCGACAGGTACTCGACCGTGCCCGCGTGTCCGCCGTCGATGTCGATCCAGTCGCCGACCGAGATCGTGTCTTCGATGATGATGAACAGGCCCGTGATCAGATCGCTCACCAGCGACTGCGCGCCGAAGCCGATTGCCAGACCGATCACGCCCGCACCCGCGAGCAGCGGCGTCACGTTGATGCCGAGATTGGCCGCCGTGACGATGCCCGCGATGGTCAGGATCGAGACGAGCACCACGTTGCGCACCAGCGGCAGCATCGTGCGGGCGCGCATGCTCGGGTTCTTCGACTTGTTGCGCGGACCGCTCGGGTTGACGGCTTCCTGGATTGCCGTGTCGATCAGAATCCACACGAGCCACGACACGAACACCGTGATCAGGATCGCCGTCAGCGCGTGCGCGATGCCGCGCGCCGTGACGCTTTCTTCGATAATCTGCGCAAGCGACACGTCCCACAGGCGCGACGCGAATTCGAAATACGCCAGCCAGACGAACAGCGTGATCAGCGTGCCCGCGAAACGCAACAGCCGCGTCAGATAGGGCGAACGGCGCCGGCGGCGCGTATTGCGCGGGCGCGTCACGCGCAGCACGATGGCCGACAGGAAGAACGCCAGCACCAGCAACAATGCCGTCACGACGGAAATCTGCAACACGTTCTCGCCGCTGCCGATACCGCCGATCGTCGCGATCACGGAAGCGGTCGCCAGCACGAGCATCGGCACGTGCCAGAGCGACGCGAGCACTTCGAAGCCGTCGGTAGCGGCCTTGTGATCGTGCCGCTGTTCGTAAGCGCGATTGCGGATCAGATGCGCGACGGGACGGCGAAACGCGAGCGCGAAGTACGCGGTCAACACCGCCGCCGTCATGTTCGAGACGGTCGACACCAGCGCCGCGAGATTCGTCCCGAGTTCATGCGCGACGTCGTAATTGACGGCGGCATCGCCGAGCGCGCTGCAGATGCCGATAGCGAACAACGGCCGGCGCGCCTGCTCGATCAGCGCGCGCACGGCGGCACGTCGATGGCCCGAGCCGAACAGCGAGAACATGATCAGGCAGATCGCCGAAAACACGGCGCCCGCGACGATCGCATACGCGATCACCATCGCGATCGTTCGGCCGAGCGAATCGGGCATCGAGCGCACGAACATCAGCGCGGCGACGAACGCGACGATCCACGGCCCGACGCGGCGCAGCGCGAAGATCAGCAGTTCACGCGTGGTGGGATTCGGATCGAGCCGCACGACGATGCCAAAGCGCGCGTGAATCCTGCGCTGCAGGTAAATCAGACCCGCCGCGCACGCGCCCCACCCCGCCAGCACGGCGATCATGTTCAGCAGCACGCGGCCGAAGTGCTCGCGCCCCTGGCTCGTGACGATCGTATAGATTTCGTTGCCCGCCGCGTTGAAGCGGCCGGACCAATAGTTGAGCGGCGAGCGTCCCTGCTGCACGTCGGTTTCGAACGATGCAATGCCCGCAGCGATCGCACCGAGCAGACCGGCGCTCGACGGTGCGCTGGCGGACACGGGCGGCCCGACCGTCTTCGTCGCGTCGCGCAGCTTTTTCAGCTGCGTGACGAGCGCGGTGCGCTGGCGGTCGCTGTCGAGCGTCGTGATCACGCTGTCGAGCGATTTCTCCAGCTCGGCCTGGCTGGCAGGCGACGGCGCCGATGCCGCATCCGCCGCCGACGCGCCCGACGCGGGCGCCGCCGTCGAAACCGTCGCGCTATTGATAAGGCTTTGCAGCGCGGGAATCATCGGCGTGCCCGTCGCCGCGCCCGCGGCGCGTGCGGTGCCCGGCACGCCGAGACACGCGCCAGCGAGCGCGAGGCACAGGCACAGACATAAGGCGGACACGAGTCCGCCCGACCGCGGCCGGCGGCATGCTCCGGCGCGTGAAAAAATTTGGGAAAAAGCACGAAAAACAGCGTCAATCGCCAGAAGCCCGCCGGATGACGGCGCAGCCTGCGATTCACGCCGCGCGAGGCATGACTTCATGGCAATCCGTGACTTTTATGCAAGCAATCTGCATGGGAACGGGAGACGCCAAGTTTAGCGGGTGTCGTCGAGGGAAAGCTCCCCGATGCGTAACCGAATGTTAGTGCACTTGCGCGGCGGCGCGACAGTCGCTCATGCGCGCCGCGCGGCGGATGCGCGGCGCCCGGCGACGTTTCGAAGCCCTCAGTATGCGACAGTCGCAAGCTGATGAACGAAACGGCCCTGCTCCAGCTCATCGACAAACGCAACGGCGTAGTCTTCCGCCGAAATGCTGCTGTTGCCCTGCGCATCGACGATCAGCGCGTTGGCACCCGTGCGGAACGTGCCTTTGCGCTCGCCCGGCGCGATCAGCGCGGCGGGCGCGAAGAACGTCCAGTCGAGATCGCTGGCGGCACGCAGGATGGGGAGAACGTCGCGGTGCGCCAGCGCGATCGCTTTGTAGGCATCCGGAAAGCCTTCCGTGTCGACCAGTTGCTTGCCGGGCGCCACTTCGAGCGAACCCGCGCCCCCCACTACGACCAGACGCTTGATCCCCGCCGCGCGCGTGCCTTCGACCAGCGCGCGGGTCGCCTTGTCGATCTGCGTGAGATTGTCCTGCGGCGGCGCATACGCGCTCGCGACGACATCGTGTCCGCGCGCCCCGGCCGCGACGCTCGCCGCATCCGTCACGTCGGCCTGCGCAGCTTTCAGGTTCACAACATCGGCAGGTGCGCGCCCGGGATTGCGCGAGAAAGCCGTCACCTGATGCCCGCGCCGCGCCGCTTCCGCCGCGATGCGCGAGCCGATCATGCCCGTTGCGCCGAACAGCGCGATCTTCAGTGTCTTGCTCATGTCAATGTTCCTTCCGCTTAAATGTAACTATGTTGATTACATATTTGTTTAAAAAAATCGGGGCGATGCCCCGCACGTCATGCTTCGTGCCACGACTGCGTTCTGCGCTCAACCCGCCGAGGCTTTGCGCTTGCGTTCGCGCGCCCGTTCCGCGCGCACGACGTCGGCCGTCGCGTCGGCCAGCGTGCGCGACGCCAGCGACGCTTCGAGCGCCTGTTGCGCATTGCCGATGATGCCCGTCAGCACCGTCTGGATGTTGCGCCCGACCATGCACGCGGGATTCGGCGTCTCGCGATGCATGGCGAACAGTTGCGCATCGTCGACGGCGCGGTAGATGTCGAGCAGCGTGATGTCCTCGGGCTCGCGCGCCAGCAGCGCCCCACCACCCGCGCCCAGTTGCGACGTGGTGAGGCCCGCTTCCGCGAGCATTGCCAGCAGACGCCGGATCAGTACGGGATTCGTGTTCACGCTTCCCGCGATCATGTCCGACGACAACGGCACGCCTTCCTGCAACGACAGCAGGGCGAGCACATGAACCGCAAAGGCAAATCGGCTACTCGTATTCACAACGCTAGATCATCCGATGCGCATCAGACGCGCGAATCCCATCGTATCAGCCGGCGGCGATGTGTAATCATCATAGTTACACTTAACACGCCGGTCAAGCGCGGGCTTATTTGTCCATCTGTTTCTGGGCGTCGCTGGATTCGGTGGGCGCGGATTGCGCGCTGGTCGTCGATGCCTCGTTGGACCATTGCTGCAGCTTGCGTCCCGCCGTTTCAAGTCCTGCGCCCGTCGAGCCCATCGCCTTGTTGACGGCGGCGTTGGTCGCGCTGGCAGCGTTGTCCAGATTGGCTCGCGCCTGCGACGCGAGCGCGTTCGGGTCGAGGTTGATCGACGGGCCGGATGCGGCCGCGTCGAGATTCTGTTGCGCCGTGGCCTTCGCGGCGTCGACCTGCTGACCGACATAGCTTGCAGCCTGGTCAAGCTTCTGACCGGCCTGCTGGGAAAGATCGTTGAGCTTCGTCGACGCCTGACCCGCCGATGCATCGTTTTTCTGGCAGGCGGCAAGGCCAGCGAGCAGCATGACAGCAAAGGCAGTAGTACGGACGAGCGGATGGCGTGAGAGTGGTTTCATACTTTTGGTCGAGCCGCTGCGAGCGGCTTCATCATGCGAAAACGCCTCAATGATACGCCGTTGCGCGTGACCGACTCCTGCGCGTTCACCGCGAAGCCCGCCCGCTCGAATGCTTGCCTCGCGCTGATGCTGACATCGGCCGTCACCGTCAGCACGTTCGCAGCGCGCGCCCGCGCTTCGAGCCGCGCGAGCAGCGCCGCCGCGAGTCCTTGACGCGCAAAGGCAGGCGCGACATAGAGCATTTCGATGTGATCGGCCGGATGCAGTTGGCCGAACCCAGCATGGGCGCTACCGCGCAAGGCAACGAGCGTCACGCCGCGCGCCAGCCGCGCGCCGAACGCGGCGACCTCGCCGGCGGCCGACGCCCATGCCTCGCGCGCCGCCGGGTCGTAGCCCGCGGCGGCCAGCACTGCATCGTGAAAAAGCGCAGCGAGCGGCGCGGCGTCAGCGGGCCGGAACAGGCGGAAGGTAAATGGAATAGGATCGGTCATGCGTTTGCGATGTTGTCGACGACCCCAGGGTAGACTGGCCGACGTTCGACGTGTTCCCTCAACCACTGGAGGCATGCGATGGCAGCAAAGAAGATTCTGTTCCTGACAGGCGACTTCGCCGAGGATTACGAAACGATGGTGCCGTTCCAGGCACTGCAGGCAGTCGGCCATATCGTCGATGCCGTCTGTCCCGGCAAGCGTGCGGGCGAGCGCGTGAAAACGGCGATTCACGATTTCGAAGGCGACCAGACGTACACCGAGAAGCCCGGCCATTACTTCACGCTCAACGCAAGCTTCGACGAGATCGATCCGTCGCAATACGACGCGCTCGCCATCGCGGGCGGCCGCGCGCCGGAGTATCTGCGGCTCAACGCGAAAGTGATCGACCTCGTGCGCCAGTTCGCCGAAAGCACCAAGCCGATCGCCGCAATCTGCCACGCCGCGCAACTGCTCGCCGCAGCCGACGTGATCCGCGGCAAACGCATTTCGGCGTATCCCGCGTGCGCGCCCGAAGTGAAGCTGGCGGGCGGCGACTACGCGGACATTCCCGTCGACGCGGCTGTCACCGACGGCAACTTCGTCACGGCGCCCGCGTGGCCCGCGCACCCAGAATGGCTGCGCCAGTTCCTCGTGGTGCTCGGCACGCGTATCGAACTTTGACCCGCGTCAAGGCCGGGCCAGCGCCCGGCCTGTCGATCAGACGCGCTTGCGTGTTGTCTATCCTGTTTGAGACTTCTCTGATACCCGTGATGGGTACGGCCCCCTAGAGTTGCAGGTTGACTTTGGAAGGCTCAATCATGGATCTCACTAACTGGGTGATTATTCTCGCTGTCGCGCTGATTTCGCTGACATTCTTCTGCTCGCGCGCGCCGGCGCACTGGTCGATCGAAAGCCGCGCGCGGCGCTTCACCGGCATGCGTCTGCTCGCCCAAGCCGTACTGTCGTTCTGGACCGCACTTCTCATCGTCGCGCGCGGCCTGTTCGTACTGGGTTCGAAAACCCTTCACGTCGCACCCGCGGCCATCCTGACGGGCGCGTTGCTGCTGATCGTCGCGAGCGGCTACTGGTCGATCCGCGGCCGCAGAATGCTCAAGCCGCGCCGTCTGTTCTCCGCCTCCTGAGCGCCGGGCGGGCACACCGCGCGCTATCGCGCGTCCGCCCGCAACGCCTGTCCATCGCCCGCTGTCGCGGCATCGTCCTCGTCGTCGCGCGACGGTGCGGCGGCATCCGGCAACGACAGGTAGAACGTCGTTCCCACACCCTCCGTCGATTCCGCCCACACGCGTCCGCCGTGCCGCTCGACCATGCGTCGCACCAGCGCCAGACCGATCCCCTCGCCCGCCGCCACGTTGCCGTGGAGCCGCTGGAACGCATTGAACAGGCGCGGCATCGCGATTTCCGGAATGCCCATGCCATTGTCCTTCACATAGAAGATGCGCAGCGTCTGCACGCCAGGCGGCGCAGGCGCCGTGCCGATTTCGACGACGCCCGCGCGCTCCGGGCTCAGATAATTGATCGCGTTGCCAATCAGGTTCGCGAAGATCTGCTCGAGCGCCGTCGGATCGCCCCATACGGGCGGCAGCGCCTGCACGATGACGCGCGCGCGATGATCGCGAATCGTGGCCTGCATCGCGTCGATCACGCGTTGCACGATGTCGCGCACCTCGACCTGCTGGCGCCGGTATTCGACGCGGCCCACGCGCGATAGCCGCAACAACGCGTCGATGATGTGCGACGCGCGCAATACCGCCGTCTGCAGGAAATGCAGCGCCTCGCCGATGTCCTCGTCGATCAGCCGCTCGACATGCTCACGCTGATGCGTCGACAGCGACGACTGGCGCAGGGCGGCGCGCAGATCGTCGCACGCATGCGTCAGTTCCTTCGAGAAACCCTGCAGATTGACCAGCGGCGCGCGCAGATCGTGCGACACGCTATAGATGAACGTCTCGTTTTCCTGGGTTTGCTGGCGCAGCGTTTCGTTGGTCTGCGCGAGTTCGGCGGCGTGGCGGCCGAGATCCGACTGGAAGCGCGCCTGCTGGCGCTCCGCTTCGAGCAGCTTGCGGCTGGTCATATGCAGCGTCAGATCGAGCCGCGCGATTTCATCGTTGCCGGGCGTGAGAGGCGCCAGCGGCTCGTTGCTGGCAAGCCGGCTGGCGTTGTCCGACAGCAGCGCGAGCCGGCCGCGCACGCGGCGCGCGAACACCCAGAACGCAATCGCGACGAATACCAGCGAGCCGAGCACGGCCGCGACGATCAACGACTGCTGCCGCTCCCGCGCCGCCGCGGCCTCGGCCGAACGCACCGAATCGAGCTGCCGCTCCTGCGCCTGGAACGCCGCGATCTGCGCGCGAAAGCCGTCGAGCACGTCGGTTCCGGCAAGGTCGCGAAAACGCTGCAGCACGTCGCGCCGGCGTCCCGAGCGGATCAGGTCCTGCACGCGGTCCGACCATTGGCGGTACATCTGCACGGCCTGGCGGATCTGCGCGGCGCGCTCGACTTGCGTGGGATTGTCGGCGACCAGTTCGGCGAGCCGGTCGATGCGACGGTCGACGTCCATCCAGAACGCCACGGGCGTCGAGGTATCGCGTGTGCCGCTGACGACGGCGCCGCGCAACCGCACCGATTCCAGCAGCACGGGCGCGAGAATGCTGGCTGTCTGCCGCAGCACATCCTCGCTATGCATGCTCCAGCGCTCGGCCTGTTCGGCATCCGACTGCGCCTTGATGAGACCCGACAGCAATGCCAGTTCGAAGACAGCGGGGATCGCAATCAGAAGCAGGCCTTTGGTCGTCAGTCTCATGCGCGCGCCGGGAGAGTCGGAAGCCGGCGGGTCGCGCCGGGGACGGCACATTATGTCGGCGATTGCAGTTCATGACAAAGCGCAACCCGCGGGCGCGTCGCCAATCTGGTGCAGGAGGCAGCCGATCGTGGGCGCCGGGCGTGGCGCATGTTCAGGGCGCGTTCCGCCGCGCTGGCGCGCCAATTACCGCGTTATTGATTCGTATGGAAATAGCAAGCAAATCATAGGTATATGCCCGTTTTTGGGATATTTGCATGCCCCGATTTCGCGCTCATGCACATTCAAGGTGCCGATATCGCGGCGCACGTGTCGGGAAGGTCGAGCAATCGAAACGCTTCCACGCCGCATCGGCCCATTCCAGTGCAGCATCGCACCGAGAACACGCGTTGGCGCATCCATTTGGCCCACTTCTTGCATTCGATGCCCGCTTTTTGCGCATCGCAGGAATCAAACGGATGGACAGTCTGAAAACCGGCACCGATACCCTCTTTCTTCTGCTCGGCGCGGCAATGGTGCTCGCGATGCACGCGGGCTTCGCGTTCCTCGAACTGGGTACGGTCCGTAAGAAAAATCAGGTCAATGCGCTGGTGAAGATTCTGGTCGACTTTTCGGTGTCGACGATCGCGTATTTCTTCATCGGCTACACGATCGCTTACGGCGTCCAGTTCTACGGCAGCGCCGAAACGCTCGCCGCGCACAACGGCTATGCGCTGGTGCGCTTCTTCTTCCTGCTGACGTTCGCCGCCGCAATTCCCGCGATCGTGTCGGGCGGCATCGCCGAGCGCTCGAAGTTCAACCCGCAACTGTTCGCGACCTTCGTGCTCGTCGGCTTCATCTACCCGTTCTTCGAGGGGATCGTGTGGAACGGCCACTTCGGCATCCAGACGTGGCTCACGCAGGCGCTCGGCGCGCCGTTCCATGATTTCGCGGGCTCCGTGGTCGTGCACGCGTTCGGTGGCTGGGTCGCGCTGCCCGCCGTGATGCTGCTCGGCGCGCGCCACGGCCGCTACACGCGCGACGGCCGTATCGCCGCGCATCCGCCGTCGAACATTCCGTTTCTCGCGCTCGGCGCGTGGGTGCTGGCCGTCGGCTGGTTCGGCTTCAACGTGATGAGCGCGCAGACGATCGACAAGATTAGCGGCCTCGTCGCCGTCAACTCGCTGATGGCGATGGTCGGCGGCACGCTGACCGCGTGGCTCGCGGGCCGCAACGACCCGGGCTTCACGTATAACGGCCCGCTCGCGGGACTGGTGGCCGTGTGCGCCGGCTCGGACGTCATGCATCCGCTCGGCGCGCTGCTGACGGGCGCCGTGGCGGGCGCGCTGTTCGTCTATATGTTTACGATCGTGCAGAACCGCTGGCGCATCGACGACGTGCTCGGCGTGTGGCCACTGCATGGCCTGTGCGGCGCATGGGGCGGCATCGCGGCGGGGATCTTCGGCCTGCACGCGCTGGGCGGACTGGGCGGCGTGTCGTTCGCGGCCCAGGTGATCGGCACGCTCGGCGGCGTCGGGTTCGCGACGCTCGGCGGCACGATCGTCTACGGCGCAATCCGGATCACGGTCGGGCTGCGCATCGACCAGGAAAACGAATTCAACGGAGCCGACCTGTCGATCCACAAGATCACGTCGACGCCGGAACGCGAAACGGTCGGCTGACGCACCACTGCAAGCCCGTGGCGTCTGGTGTAACCTCGCGTTTCCGGGGTCGGCACATGCCATCAGGCGCGCCGCCGGTCCTTCGTACCAACGCGCGCGCCGATGTTAGACTGGCGCGCGCCGGAGATGGCATTCTCCTAAACCGCCCTCGTGGCTGATGATGCCTGCTTCGCCCGGACCTGCGGACGTTGCAGCATCACGCCTCGCCGCAGCCCGGTTCGTCGATGTTCGGCTTTCCAGGCTTGCTCATGTATCTGTCCATTCTTGCCGTCGGTATCGGCGGCGCACTCGGTTCGCTGTTTCGCTGGTTTCTCGGTCTGCGCCTCAACGCGCTCTTTCCGGCGTTGCCGCTCGGCACGCTCGCCTCGAATGTGATCGCGGGTTACATCATCGGCGTCGCCGTCGCGTACTTCGGGCGCAATCCGCAGATCGCGCCCGAATGGCGCCTCTTCATCATCACGGGCCTGATGGGCGGCCTGTCGACCTTCTCCACGTTCTCCGCGGAAGTCGTCCAGCACCTGCAGCAAGGCCGCCTCAACTGGGCCGCTGGGGAGATTGCGATTCACGTGGCGGCGTCGGTCGTCATGACCGTGCTCGGCATCGCGACGGTCGCCGTCGTCTCGCGCTGAACGGCACGCGCGCGCGCCCCCGCGCGACGCGCCCAGCACGACGATGACTGACACCTGCCGTTCATCAAAAGATCATTGCTGAACGCTGCCGCGTGGGCGTCGCGTGGCTGTATCATCGTCGTCATATGCGGCGGACATCGTGACGGCCCGTCACGCAAGCACCGCCGCCGAACGCGCGACGAGCCTTGCATCGTCGCATCGTCGCCAAAAAGGGCTTGGGCCGGACGGCGCGCGCAGCGCCCGCTTCGCGCGCATCCCACGCAAGCCAGCCGGGGACCTCTTGAAGTACAGATATCTTTCGCGTCGTTCGTTGCTTCCTCTGCGGCGCAGCGCAGAGGAGTTGTCGTTTGCGTTTTCCGAGCTGCTCGCGCAGCCGCTGAGCCGGCCCGAAGCGGCCGCACGTTTCGAAACCCTGTGGAACGAAGTCAACGACGCCGCGCAGTCATGCGACGACAGCGATACCGCCTTCAGCTATATCGCGCTGCTGCACAGCATGGACCAGCGTTGGCGGTTCCTGAGATCGATGAACTAGCGGGCAAACAACCGTGTCCTCCGATCCGTCCGATAACGAGCCGACCGGCTCGGCAGCGCGGCCACCCGCCGCGCCGACGAAATCGAAAAGGACTTTTCTGGGTCTGCTGATGTCCGGCATTCCGCCCGACGTCGCCCGCGACAAGTTCGAGCGCCTGTGGGATGAGACGAACGCCCTCGCCGCATCGTCGATGATGTCGGCGCAAGGGCGTCCGTATATCGCGCTGCTCAAGCGCATGCATACGGCGTTCGTGGAGCGCTATCCGCGCTGAACGGCCGGGCACGAACGGCTCTCCGGCATCGCGGCGGCACGCGCGGCCGCCACGCCGGCTTATGACTTCGCGGGACGGCCCGTCTTTACCGCTTCGAGTTCCTGAACGGCCGCGATCAGGCGTTTGGCGGGCGACACGGCGAGCAGATTCAGGCCCGCGCGCAGCAGTTCGCTCTTCTTGACGGAAATGCCCGCGTCGAGACAGCGCTGCTTGAGTTCGGCGATCTTCGCGTAGTCGGATTTCGGCATGGTGAAGCTGTCGCGGACCACTTTTTCCTTCTCTTTCTTCGCACGCGGCTTTTTTTCGGGAGCGGCGGCGGATGCCGGCGCGGTCTTCGCTGTCTTGACGGCCCTGGCTTCCTTGGGCGCCTTCGCAGGGTTCGCGTTCGCGGCAGAACTTGCACTGCTGGCGGGCTTGACTGCCTTTTCCGTCTTTGCGCTCTTCGCCGCCTTCACAGTGCCCGCGGTCTTCGTAGTCTTCGTAGTCTTCGTGGCCTTCGGGCTCGCGCCTGCCGCTTCCGGCGCAACTACGGGCGCCTGCTCGACCGTCGCTGCCTTCTTCGCTTCCGAAGTCCGTGATGCCTTCACTGCGGGCTTTTTGGTTTCGGCAGCCGGTTCCTTCGCGCTCTTCGGGAAGTGGTAGGCCTTTTTGGTGGGTTCTTTGGTTCGCGGCGTGCTCATCGTGTTTCCTCGTTAACGGTATAAACAGTATATACGGTTTCGCGAATGGTGCCGCCCGCCTGAAGTGATGTGCAGCGCCCGCTATGTTTCGCGCAACAGCTGCACCGCCTCGCGCCGGCGTGCCTTGCGACGCTCCTTCAGAAGCGCAAGCGCCGCGCGCGCCTCGGCTTCGTCGGCGAACAGACCGGTGTTTTCGCGCAACAGCGCAATGCTTGCCGTCACGTCGTTGAGCTCGCCGAAGCACTGCTGCAGTTTCTTGAGACGCTTCAATGTGTGGTCGTGGCCGACGTCATCGAGCACAGGGCCGAAAAGCTCGATCAGATAGCGAACCTTCTTGCCCGCCTTGCGCACGTCGTGGAGCGCATCGTAGTCGGCGGGCTTCGCACGGGACGCCTTGTCCATCCGCTTTCGCAGCGATTTTTCGGCGGCGCGCACGCGCTTTGCCGCGAACTTCTGCAATGCGTGCCTTTCGGGCGCCGAGTTCAATTCCTTCGATGTGCTTGCGAGTGCACCATGCAGCACGTTGCGAATGTCCGCGTTGATGAGCGTCTCGCGGCTCGCGGCAAGCGCGCGCTCGCGTGCTTCGCGCAGGCAGGCGGGTGCGGCGCGCGGCGCGCCCTCTTCACCCGGTTCACTGGTTTCGTTCGTCTTGCTCGCCAGCAGTTCCAGCAGGATGTCCCAGTCGCGCGTCTTACCGGCGGCATCGGCGAGAAAGCGGTACAGCGCGCGCTGCCGCGCGTTTTCCTGCCTGTCGAGCAGCGGACCATACGCCCACCACAACGAGCGCAAGCGTCGCAGCGCAACGCGCAGCTGATGCAGCGATTCCGGCGAAGCGTCGGCGTGAATGGATGCGCTTTGCGAAAGCGCTTCATCGACGAGCGGCGCCGCGAGCGCGGCGAAGGTCGACTCCGCATGCGCCTCGCCACCGGAATCGGCGACATCGTGCGGGCGATCGTCGTGTCTCATGGGGCCTCGTATCGGGAGCGACAACAAGATGCCTTGTGATGCATCGACCGATGCAACAGACATCATACGCTTTCCCGTCGCGCCGAAATCGCGATCTCCGCTGTTGCTGCGGCTATCTGTCCTGCGGCGGGTTGTGCGCGGCGAAGGTCGGCAGGTCCATCACGAGACAGAAGCCGTCGCCTGCCGCGAGCACGCAGTCGCCCGGAACCGCCGCGCCTTCTTCGCGGGACAGCTTGCGCCGCAACGCGACGACGCCCTGGATCCAGCGCCGGAATGCGGGCAACGGCCATCCGCACAAGGCGACGTCCGCCACCTCCACTTCCACGTTTTCCTCATGCAGCCAGCCGCCGATGTAGTTACGCGCGCACAGTTGCCACTGTGGCAGAGGCGTCATCTGCGAAACGTTCGCGACTTCGACTTGCCCGCTACCGCTCGCCATGCTCCCGGCGGGAGCGAGATAGATGAAATAGTGCGGCGCGAGTAGCCGCGTACTGGCGACGATATCGACCGCGCCACTTTCGACACCACGCCCGGACTATACGAACTCATCCGCGTCGGGCGCAGTGTGCGCGCGCATCTCTGTCAGCTTGACGCGTAGTGCTTGAATTTTTTGCCTGCACGCATTCGTCCAGCGCTGTTCGGCATCGTCGAAATCGAGTTCGAGCGTGCTGAGGTCGCCCGGATGCACGGCCTTCGCATCCGCGAGCGCGCGTCGCGCCGCGACGATCGCCTTCGGCGCGCTCAGCGAGATATACCGCGACAACTCGCGGCCCACGTCGTCGTCGATCCGGTATTCGAGCAGGCACCAGCGCAACGATGGATCGTGCATGGGCACGTCGGCGCGCACGGCGCGCCCGCCGAGCGCCATCGTCGCGTAGAGATATTCGACGGTCTTGCGCGTCGTCGGCGCTAGCTGTTGAAGTGGAACAGGTTCGGGCTGGCTGAGATTCAGGGCGTCCATGTTCATTCTCGCTTCGGGGTTCGCATTGCCGCGCGCCGGTTCAATCGACACACGATGCTGATTACCCCATACAGCTAAAACTACGCCACGTTTCTCGCGACTCGCTCGCCAACTGACGCACACACGAACGTCGGCCCGTGACGCGCTGCCCGAACGGACAGGCACGCCGGATGCGCTATGCATCCCGTGGACTTCCAAAGGAGGAAATCATGACCACACTTGACCCGAAAATGAACCCGGCACGTGGGGGCGCAGGCATCGTCGGCGGTGGCGTGGGCGAAGGTCCCGGGCCCGAAGTGATGGCCGCGGCAACGCTGGATGGCAACAAGGTCGTCTCTTCGGATGGCGAACACGTCGGCAAGATCTCGGACATCATGCTCGACGTGCGCAGCGGGCGCGTCGCCTATGCAGTGCTGTCTGAGGGCGGCTTCCTCGGGATGGGCAGCAACCTGCACGCCATCCCATGGAGCGCCCTGACGCTCGATACGGACGAGAAGGTATTCCGCGTCGATATCACCGCGCAGCGCATCAAGGACGATCCGGGGTTCGACAAGGATCATTGGCCGTCGATGGCCGACGAAACCTGGGGTACCCAGATGCACAAGTACTACAACCGCGATCCATACTGGACGACGACGTCGGTAGATCCTGTCGCGGAGCGGGATCGGGGGCTGTAACTTCGGCTTCGGTCTCGCGCCTGACCGTCATTTCCTGATCGTCGATTACTGACTTTCTTTACGCTGTCGTCGCGGCGGCCGTCCGGCTGGACGGCCGCCGCGTACTTTTCTGGATGCGCAGCGTTGGATCGAAAGCGGCACTCCGACACCAGCGCTTGCAGAGTGTTCGTGCATATCCAACATCGAGGCCTGCCGCCGTCCACCCGCGCCGAGGCGTACAACGGGCAGCAGCCCCGCCGGTGCTCGTTCGCGCAAGGTAGTCATGGCCGTCGGCATGGTCATTGCACTTGTTGGCTACGTCGAACAGGAGCAAGACATGATGCGCCATTTTCCGGATGCAGCCGAACCGAGGTCGTTTCGCACGACAACCATCGTCGCCATTGCCGCGCTAGCCCTTATCGCCGCTTGCGGGACTGGGATTGCCGCACTTTGCGGGCTTTTGCCCGAATCAGAAAATGTCGCGGTCACGGCGACCACGATACCGCTGGTCGATATCTGGCGAAATGAGTCGAGCTCCCCCATTCGACCGCAGTCCGAAAGCCGGGATTCGGGGATGTCCGTGGAATAATCACCGGCCCGGGCGCCGCGCGTCGCACTGACCATATCGCCCCAGCACTTTCCCGCCTCGCGACCTCTCCCCCTCCGCATCCTCTCTTCTGGCTGCAACACCGCAGCGAGCCGTAGGAAATCGATCCGGCGAAAAGCCGTCGTGCTTCTCCGACGATCCCGGTCCCGATAAACCGGACCCAGGTACGGGCGGAATCCAACCAACGCAGGCACAAAAAAAAGGCGCCATGTTTCCATGGCGCCTTCAAAAAGTTCTAGCCATTCCGAGGGCCGTGCTAGAACCTGAGAGACGGTACTGAGAGACGGTACTGAGATACGGTACTGAAAAACTGCCTGGAAAGCGACGCTGCAGCGACTGTATCAGCCTGTGACACGCGCGCGACTACCGCACACTTTCGAAATATAGTTCCATTTTTTATGGTAATGCTGACTAAGTCAAGCAAAATTTAATCGCTGCGGACTGCCCGGAAATTACCTTCCTATACAATGAATCGTCGTAGGAAAAAGGGACTTAGGCTTTGCTGAGAGAAGGCTTGAGGCGCTTCACCGGAGTCGTCATCCCGAAGCGTGTTACACAAATATTGAAATAACGTTTCATAAAAACCACATGAACCAGTCATCGACGCGCCCGGCCGTCACCGATTCCGCAAGGGAAAAAGACGGTTCCGGCGACGAGGTTACCGCGCTCGCGCGCGGCCTGACGGTACTCCGGAGGGTCGCGGCCGCCGACGCCCCACTGTCCAACCGCGAGTTGACGGAACTGACGGGCATTCCAAAACCGACCGTCTCGCGGATCACCGCGACGCTCGTCAGCGCCGGCTTTCTGTTCCGTCTGCCCGACAGCGAGCGTTTCGTGCTCACGTCGTCGGTGCTGGAACTGAGCAACGGCTTTCTGCGCAACTTCGACATCCGCGCCCGCTCGCGGCCGTTTCTGATCGAGCTGGCCGAGCGGACGTCACTCTCCGTGCACCTCGCCGTGCGCGACCGGCTCGAAATGGTTGTCATCGACGCGATCAAGCCGCGCTCCGCCGTGCTGGTATCGCGCCTCGACGTCGGCTCGCGGATGGACCTGAGCCGCACCGCCGTCGGCCGCGCCTATCTGGCGGCACTGAGCGACACGGACCGCGACAAGCTGCTGATCGGCTTGCAGGCCGCGGCGGGCGACGACTGGGGAAACATCGGCGCGCGACTCGACGCGGCGTTGCGTGAAACCACCGCGCAAGGCTTCGCCATCGCAACGGGCGAATGGCATGAAGGGCTCAATGCCATCGCGGCCGGCTTCATCGGGCCTTCGGGCGAACGCTACGCGGTCAACTGCGGCGGCTCTGCGCACCAGTGCCCGCGCGACTGGCTCGTTTCGCGCGCGGCGCCGGCGCTGCTGGAGACGATCGACCGGATCGTCCACGAGATCGGCGGCACACCGGGACGCAGGCTCGACGCCTGAGCGCGGCTTGCCGCAACCGCACGTCACAACAGCAAGCCGACGCGAAGCCCGACGCGAAAGGCGACATCCCGCTGACGCACGGCTTTCGACCCGCGCGAAATCCGTGTAACGGTCGTAATCCGCCGAAAAATACGCCGCTGGACTGTAACTCGGCCCGGGACGTAGCATCATGCTTTCCCGCGCGCCCGGGGAAGCTGCCATAGTCTCCCGCGCGCCCCGCCAGCGCATGCGCATTTCAATGCCGACGGGACCGCGCCCGGCAACGGACGCAGCGGCGGGCACCAGCACGGCCAACAGGGAGGAGCCGTCAACCATGCCCGTAACGTGTCTGGCCGCGAGAGCGGCCGCCGCCACGTCATGGTCATCGCGATGAATCACGCATCAATTAGCATCGCGCAGGCATGCGCGATCAGCACAAAGCGGCACCCAGCGAAACACCGCCGCGCTCATCGCGTTACCTCGGCACGTTTGCCCCATTAAGCCAGTCACCTGATCGAACGATGGACGAACAAAAAAAGCAGCCTGAAACGTCACGCAACTCCGCTCCCGCCAGCCCGCCTCCTGGGCGCGATCCCGGTCCCGGCGCCGTCAAGCGGCACCGCGGCCGTACGATCGCGCTGATCGTCGCCGTCGTGGTAATCGCGGGCATCGTGCTGGTGCGCTGGCATCCGTGGAACAGGACCGCTGACGGCGCGAGCGCGGCAGCAGGCGCCAGCGGCGCGCAGACAGGACGCGCCGGCGGTGGCCGCCGCGGCGCCGCGGGCGGCATGAACCAGCCGCAACCCGTTCACGTGGCGACCGTGAAGCAAGGCGAAATGCCCGTCGTGCTGAATGCGCTCGGCACCGTCACGCCGCTCGCGAACGTCACCGTGCGCACGCAGTTGACGGGCACGCTGCAAACGGTCGCCTTCCAGGAAGGTCAGATGGTCAAGAAAGGCGATCTGCTCGCGCAGGTCGACCCGCGTCCGTATCAGATCAGTCTTGCGAATGCCGAAGGCACGCTCGCCAAGGACATGGCGCTTCTGCAAACGGCACGTCTCGACCTGAAGCGCTATCAGACGCTGCTCTCCCAAGACTCGATTGCGAGCCAGCAGGTGGACACGCAGGCGTCGCTCGTCAAGCAGTACGAAGGCCAGGTGAAGGCGGATCAGGCGAACATCGACACCTTCAAGCTCGATCTCACCTACGCGCGCATCACGGCGCCCGTCTCCGGCCGCGTCGGCCTGCGCCAGGTCGACGCCGGCAATTACGTGACGCCGGGCGACACGAACGGCGTCGTGGTGATTACGCAATTGCAGCCGATCAGCGTGATCTTCACGACCTCGGAAGACAACCTGCCCGCCATTCTCAAAGGCATGCGCGCGAACCAGAAGATGTCGGTGACGGCGTACGACCGCAGCAACACGACCTCGCTCGAAGCCGGCTATCTGGAGACCATCGACAACCAGATCGACACCACCACGGGCACCGTGAAGCTGCGCGCGACCTTCCAGAACAACGAAGGCCTGCTGTTCCCGAACCAGTTCGTCAACACGCGCCTGCTAGTGAACGTCGTGAAGGATGCCGTGATCGTGCCGACTTCAGCCGTGCTGAACGGCTCGATGGGCGCGTTCGTGTATGTCGCGAAGCCCGACAACACGGTGACGGTGCGCCAGGTGAAGGTCGGCCCCGTCGACGGCGAGCGCACCAGCATCGCGTCGGGCCTGCAGGTCGGCGAGCGCGTCGTGATCGACGGCTCGGACCGGTTGAAGGAAGGCGCGAAGATCACCATTCCCGCCGATCGTCCGCGTGGCGCTTCGGGGGCGTCGGGCGCATCGGCGGCCCATGCGGCGTCGGGTGCATCGGGTGCCGCGGGTGCCGCGGGTGTGATGGGTGCCTCCGGCACGCACCGTCACCGGCACGCGTCGCAGACGTCGGCGGAATAAGGCACGGCTGATACCGCATGAATCCATCCCGCGCCTTTATCCTGCGCCCGGTCGGCACCGCCCTTCTGATGGCGGCGATCATGCTGGTCGGGCTCGTCGCATTGCGTTTTCTGCCGCTGTCCGCGCTGCCCGAAGTCGACTACCCGACCATCCAGGTGCAGACCTTCTATCCGGGCGCGAGCCCCGACGTGATGACGTCGTCGGTCACGGCGCCGCTCGAGCGCCAGTTCGGTCAGATGCCGTCGCTGAACCAGATGTCGTCGCAAAGCTCGGCGGGCTCGTCGATCATCACGCTGCAGTTCAGCCTCGACCTGCCCCTCGACGTCGCCGAGCAGGAAGTCCAGGCGGCCATCAACGCAGCGGGCAACCTGCTGCCGTCCGACCTGCCCGCGCCTCCTATCTACGCGAAGGTCAACCCGGCCGACGCGCCCATCATCACGCTCGCGATCACCTCGAAGACGCTGCCGCTCACGCAGATCCAGGACATCGCCGACACACGCCTCGCGCAGAAGATCTCGCAGGTCGCGGGCGTCGGCCTCGTCAGCCTGTCGGGCGGCCAGCGCCCCGCGGTGCGCATCCAGGCCAATCCGCGCGCGCTGGCGTCGTACGGGCTGAACCTCGACGATCTGCGCACCACCATCTCGAACCTCAACGTCAACACGCCGAAGGGCAACTTCGACGGCCCGTCGCGCTCGTACACGATCAACGCGAACGACCAGCTGACGGACGCCGACGCGTACAAGAGCGCTGTCGTCGCGTACAAGAACGGCCGGCCGGTGATGCTGACGGACGTCGCGACCGTCGTGTCCGGTGCCGAGAACACGAAGCTCGGCGCATGGGTCGACAGCACGCCCGCGATCATCCTCAACGTGCAACGCCAGCCGGGCGCGAACGTGATCCAGGTGGTGGACAGCATCAAGACGCTGTTGCCCACGCTGCAGCAGTCGCTGCCCGCCGCGCTCGACGTACGGGTCGTCACCGACCGCACCACGACGATCCGCGCGTCGGTGCGCGACGTGCAGTTCGAACTGATGATGTCGGTCGTGCTCGTCGTGCTGGTCATGTATCTGTTCCTCGCGAACATCTACGCAACCATCATCCCGAGCCTGTCGGTGCCGCTCTCGCTGATCGGCACGCTCGCCGTCATGTACCTGTGCGGTTTTTCGCTGGACAACTTATCGCTGATGGCATTGACGATCGCGACGGGCTTCGTGGTCGACGACGCGATCGTGATGATCGAGAACATCGCGCGCTACGTGGAGGAAGGCGAGTCGCCGTTGGAGGCCGCGCTGAAAGGCTCGAAGCAGATCGGCTTCACGATCATTTCGCTGACGGTCTCGCTAATCGCGGTGCTGATCCCTCTGCTGTTCATGGGCGACGTGGTCGGACGGCTGTTCCATGAGTTCGCGATCACGCTCGCGGTGACCATCGTGATCTCGGCCGTCGTGTCGCTGACGCTGGTGCCGATGATGTGCGCGAAGCTCTTGCGCCACACCCCGCCGAAGGAGAGCCACCGCTTCGAAGCACGCGCGCACGCGGCCATCGACTGGGTGATCGCACGCTATGCGGTCGCGCTCGAATGGGTGCTCGACCGGCAACGCTCGACGCTCGTCGTCGCCGTGCTCACGCTCGTGCTGACGGGCGTGCTGTACGTCTACATTCCAAAGGGCTTCTTCCCGGTACAGGACACGGGCGTGATCCAGGCGATCACGCAGGCGTCGCAGTCGGTGTCGTATGCGTCGATGGCCGAGCGCCAGCAGCAGCTCGCCGCCGAAATCCTGAAGAACCCGAATGTCGAAAGCCTGACCTCGTTCATCGGTGTGGACGGCAGCAATATCACGCTGAACAGCGGCCGCATGCTGATCAATCTGAAGCCGCGCGACGACCGCGACGCCACGGCGAGCCAGGTGATCCGCCAGTTGCAGCGCGACACGTCGCACATTCCGGGCGCGACGCTCTATATGCAGCCGGTGCAGGATCTGACCATCGATTCGACCGTCAGCCCGACGCAGTACCAGTTCATGCTGACCGATCCGAATATCGACGAATTCGCGACCTGGGTGCCGAAGCTGATGGAGCGGCTCGCGCAGTCGCCTGAAATCGTCGACGTCGCCACCGACCTGCAGAACAACGGCCAGTCGGTGTATGTCGAGATCGACCGCGCGTCGGCGGCCCGCTACGGCATCACGCCCGCCACCGTCGACAACGCGCTTTACGACGCATTCGGCCAGCGCATCATCTCGACGATCTTCACGCAGTCGAACCAGTACCGCGTGATTCTCGAAGCGCAGCCGACCATGCAGCACTACACGGAGTCGCTGAACTCGATCTATCTGCCGTCGTCGACGTCGTCAGGCGGACAGGTGCCGCTCAACTCCATTGCGAGCTTCCACGAACGGCCCGCGCCGCTGCTCGTCACGCACCTGAGCCAGTTCCCGGCCACCACCGTCTCGTTCAACCTGGCGCCCGGCGCATCGCTTGGCGAGGCCGTGAAGGCGATCCAGCAGGCGGAAAAGGACATCGGCCTGCCTGCTTCGTTCCAGACCCGCTTCCAGGGCGCGGCACTCGCGTTCCAGGCGTCGCTGTCGAACGAGCTGTTCCTGATCCTCGCCGCCATCGTCACGATGTACATCGTGCTCGGCGTGCTGTACGAGAGCTTCGTGCACCCCATCACGATTCTTTCGACGCTGCCGTCGGCGGGCGTCGGCGCGCTGCTGGCGCTGCTGGTGACAGGCCACGATCTCGACATCATCGGCATCATCGGGATCGTGCTGCTGATCGGCATCGTGAAGAAGAACGCGATCATGATGATCGACTTCGCGCTCGAAGCCGAGCGCGAGCACGGCAAGCCGCCGCGCGAAGCGATTTATCAGGCGTGTCTCTTGCGCTTCCGCCCTATCCTGATGACGACCATGGCGGCGCTGCTCGGCGCGCTGCCGCTGATGCTCGGCACGGGCGCCGGTTCGGAACTGCGCCGCCCGCTCGGCATCGCGATTGCGGGCGGCCTGATCGTCAGCCAGTTGCTGACGCTCTTCACGACGCCCGTGATTTATCTCGGCTTCGATTCGATTGCGCGGAGCCTGCGCGCGCGCTTTCATCGTGAAGATCATGGCGATGGTCCGACCCGGCCGCCCGTCACCGACGCCGACGTCTGAATGAAAAGGCCGAACCGATGAACCTGTCGCGCCCCTTCATTCAACGCCCCGTCGCCACCACGCTGCTCGCCATCGGCATTGCGCTGGCGGGCCTCTTCGCGTTCGCGAGGCTGCCCGTCGCGCCGTTGCCGCAGGTCGATTTCCCGACCATCTCGGTTCAGGCGAGCCTGCCGGGCGCGAGCCCCGAGACCGTCGCGACCAGCGTGGCCAGCCCGCTCGAACGGCATCTCGGCACGATCGCCGACGTCACCGAGATGACCTCGTCGAGCTCGGTCGGCTCGGCCCGCATCACGATGCAGTTCGGCCTGAACCGCAACATCGACGGCGCCGCGCGCGACGTGCAGGCCGCCATCAACGCGGCGCGCGCCGACCTGCCCGCGAGCCTGCGCTCGAACCCGACGTATCACAAGGTCAATCCCGCCGACGCGCCGATCCTGATTCTCGCGCTCACATCGAAGACGATGACGGCGGGCCAGCTATACGATTCGGCGGCGACCGTGCTGCAGCAATCGCTGTCGCAGGTGGACGGCGTCGGCGAAGTCGACGTGAGCGGCTCGGCGAACCCGGCCGTGCGTGTCGAGCTGGAGCCGCAGGCGCTCTTTCACTACGGCATCGGTCTCGAAGACGTGCGCGCGGCGCTGGCGTCGGCGAACGCCAACAGCCCGAAGGGCTCGATCGAGTTCGGCCCGAACCGCGTGCAGCTTTACACCAACGACCAGGCGAAGAAGGCCGCGCAATACAAAGACCTCGTGATCGCGTATCGCGACGGCGCGGCCGTGCATCTGTCCGATGTCTCGGAAGTCGTCGATTCCGTCGAAGACCTGCGCAACCTCGGCCTGATGAACAACGAGCGCTCGGTGCTCGTGATTCTGTACCGGCAGCCGGGCGCGAACATCATCGAGACGATCGACCGCGTGAAGGCGATGATTCCGCAGCTGAAGGCGTCGCTGCCCGCCGCCGTCGAAGTCACGCCGACGGCCGACCGCTCCACGACCATCCGTGCGTCGCTGAAAGACACGCAGTTCACGCTGATGATCGCCGTGGCGCTTGTCGTGATGGTCGTGTTCCTGTTCCTGCGCAACTGGCGCGCCACGTTGATTCCGAGCGTCGCGGTGCCGATCTCGATCATCGGCACGTTCGCGGCCATGTACCTGCTCGATTTTTCGATCGACAACCTGTCGCTGATGGCGCTCACCATCGCGACGGGCTTCGTCGTCGACGACGCGATCGTGGTGCTGGAGAACATTTCGCGGCACATCGAGAACGGCATGCCGCGCATGAAGGCGGCCTTCGTCGGTGCGCGCGAAGTCGGCTTCACGGTGATGTCGATCAGCATCTCGCTGGTCGCCGTGTTCCTGCCCATTCTGCTGATGGGCGGGATCGTCGGGCGGCTGTTCCGCGAGTTTGCGCTGACGCTGTCGCTGGCGATCGGCGTGTCGCTGATCGTGTCGCTGACGCTCACGCCGATGATGTGCTCGCGGCTGCTGTCCGAGCCGCACGAAAAGAAACAGGAAGGCCGTTTCGGACGCTGGCTGGAGCGCGGATTCGACTCGATGCAGCGCGGCTATGCGCGCACGCTCGGCTGGTCGCTGCTTCATCCGCGGCTGATTCTCGCCGTGCTGATCGCGACGATCGGGCTGAACGTGTATCTGTACATCATCGTGCCGAAGGGCTTTTTCCCGCAGCAGGACACGGGGCGGCTGGTCGGCGGCATTCAGGCCGACCAGTCCACGTCGTTCCAGGCGATGAAGGTGAAGTTCTCCGAGATGATGAAGATCGTCCAGGCGAACCCGGCCGTCGACAGCGTGGTCGGCTTCACGGGCGGACGGCAGACCAACTCGGGTTTCATGTTCGTGTCGCTCAAGTCGAAGAGCGAGCGCAAGGTTTCCGCCGACCAGGTGATCCAGCAGTTGCGCGGGCCGCTGTCGGACGTCGCTGGGGCGCGCACCTTCCTGCAGGCGGTGCAGGACATCCGCGTGGGCGGCCGGCAGTCGAACGCGCAATATCAGTTCACGCTGCTATCGGACACGACTGCCGATCTCTACAAATGGGCGCCCATTCTGACGGAAGCGCTGCAAAAGCGCCCTGAGCTCACCGACGTCAACTCCGACCAGCAGCAAGGCGGTCTGGAAGCGATGGTGACGATCGACCGGGCGACGGCGGCGCGCCTGAACATCAAGCCCGCGCAGATCGACAACACGCTGTATGACGCCTTCGGCCAGCGCCAGGTCTCGACCATCTACAACCCGTTGAACCAGTATCACGTCGTGATGGAAGTTGCACCGAAGTACTGGCAGAGCCCCGACATGCTCAAACAGGTGTGGGTCAGCACGTCGGGCGGCAGCGCGAGCGGTTCGCAATCGACCAATGCGACGGCGGGCACGGTGACGTCGAGTGCGACGTCGAGGGCTTCGTCAGGCGGCACGGGTGGCACGACCTCGTCGAGCGCGGCTGCCGTCGCGAGCGATGCCGCGCGCAATCTGGCGAACAACTCGATTGCGGCGAGCGGCAAGTCGAGTGCATCGACGGGCGCGGCCGTATCGACGTCGAAGGAAACGATGATTCCGCTGTCCGCGATCGCGAGCTTCGGGCCGGGCAACACACCGCTGGCGGTGAACCACCAGAGCCAGTTCGTCGCGTCTACGATTTCGTTTAACTTGCCGCCGGGCAAGTCGTTGTCGGAGGCGACGAATATCATCTACCAGACGATGGCCGAGATCGGCATGCCGGCGACGATTCACGGCAGCTTCCAGGGAACGGCGCAGGCGTTTCAGCAGTCGATGTCCGATCAGCCCATTTTGATTCTCGCGGCGCTTGCGGCGGTTTATATCGTGTTGGGGATTTTGTACGAGAGCTATATTCATCCGCTGACCATTTTGTCGACGTTGCCGTCGGCGGGGGTCGGGGCGTTGCTGGCGCTGCTGCTCTTTAATACCGAGTTCAGCATCATTGCGCTGATTGCGGTGATTCTTCTGATTGGTATTGTGAAGAAGAACGCGATCATGATGGTCGATTTTGCGATCGATGCGTCGCGGCAAGGGCTGTCTTCTCGTGATGCGATCGAGCAGGCTTGTTTGCTGCGGTTCCGTCCGATCATGATGACCACGTGCGCGGCGCTGCTCGGCGCGTTGCCGCTCGCGTTTGGACGCGGGGAAGGGGCGGAGCTGCGGGCTCCGCTTGGGCTTGCTATTGTTGGTGGGTTGATTGTGAGTCAGATGCTTACGCTCTATACCACGCCTGTGGTTTATCTTTATATGGATCGGATTCGGGTTCGGTGGGAGGGAAGGCGGAATCGTGGGGCGGCGGCTTCGGGTGTGTAAGGTTTTTGTTTGTCTGCGACGCTAGGCGGTCTGCCAGTGTTTGCGCTGGCATGCGCGATTTGCCTTCGTGCTTCATGCTTCTGAGCGTTTGCCTTTGCGCTGGCATCCGCTTTACGTTAGCTCGCTTCAAGCGTCGCCCCTGTGCGGGGCGGCACCTACTTTTCTT